>DATJNE010000118.1:0-34781 GCA_035508305.1 Acidobacteriaceae bacterium
CTGGACAGCGCTTCGCGCACATCGGCGACCTATACGCGCATTCTGTTTTCGCGTTTCTGGCAGATCGAGCCGGGATTCGTGGAGCATGCGCCCGACCTCGAAGCGATGCTGGGGGTTGCAGACGCGGCGCTGCTGATCGGCGATCCGGCGCTGTTCGCGCTGGAAGATCGCGAGGCGCGAGAAAAGCGGACGGGGGAAAAGCTGCTTTACCTGGACCTGGCGCACGAGTGGCACAAGCTGACGGGCACGGTGTGGGTTTCCGCGTTCTGGGCGGCGCGGCCGGAGGCGCTGGCGGACTCGGGCGTCCCGGCGCGGCAGGTGGTTGGCGATTTTCAGCATTCGCGCGATGCAGGACTGCGGAACATCGATGCCCTGGCGGACGAGTGGGCGGCGCGGATTGCGGTGCCGCGGGAGACCATCCTCGCCTATCTTTCGAAGAACATCTGGTATGTGCTGGATGAGCCTTGCCTGGCGGGTCTGGAGCTTTTCTACCGTTATGGGGTCGAATGCGGAGCGCTGCCCCTGGCGCCGGCTGTCCACTTTTTGTGATTTTTGCGGGGCGGCGGTGACTCGGCTCGGCGCCTGCGCGTCTTACGGTGCGTGTCCTTCGCCGCCCCAGTTGCGCGCCACGCCCACCACCGGCTGGTTCCGGTGTGGGTTTTCCATTTCGGCCTGGCCGGAGTCTTCGCCGTGGCGCTGCTGGACGCGTCGCCGGTGCCGCTGCCGATCCCGGGCAGCACGGATGTCCTGATTCTGATCCTTGGGGCGCACGGCGAGGTGCCGTGGCTGCTGGCGCCGGCGGCGATCGTGGGCAGCCTGCTGGGGGCATGGTTCACGTGGCAGGCGGGCAAGAAGGGCGGCGAGCCGATGATCGAGCGCTATGTGCCGGCGCGCTTCCGCTCGAGCATGCGGCGGTGGATCGGAGATCACGGATTGCTGACGGTCTGCGTTTCGGCCCTTCTGCCGCCACCGATCCCGCTGCTGCCGTTCTTGCTGGCTGCAGGCGCACTGGGGGTGACGCGCCGGCAACTCTTCCTTGCGCTGGGCATCGCGCGCACGATCCGCTATGGGGGCGAAGCGGCTCTGGCGATGATGTACGGACGGCCGATTCTGCACTGGTTCAACCGGTACCTGGCGGGGTGGTCGTCGGTGATCCTGTACACGTTCCTGGGATTGCTGGTGGCGGCGATTCTTGTCGGGGGCTGGCAGTATCGGCGGGAGCAGCGGCGCCAGGGAACGAGAGAACGCGATGCAAAGGCGCACGTGACGAACTGAGGCCGACGCAGGCGATATTCTGTGATGGTGCCAGCGATCGCGTTCCTTGAGTGTTCCCGTTGCCATGAGCAGGTTTCCGCCGCCACCCCACAAACGGTTTGCCCGGTCTGCGCGGGCTCGCTGTACGTCCGCTATGCGCCGGAGTCGCTCAAGGGGGCGCGCCAACCCGGGCCCGGGGCGCCGGCTTCGATGTGGCGCTATGCCGACGTTCTTCCGGAGGCCGAGCCGGTCACGCTCGGAGAGGGCTGGACGCCGATGCTGCCGAGCCGGCGTTATGCGGGCCTTTTTGTTAAAGAAGAAGCGGACAATCCGACGGGGAGCTTTAAGGCACGCGGGATGTCGGCGGCGGTGACGATGGCGCGGCACTACGGGCTGAAGAAGCTGGCAGCACCATCGGCCGGGAATGCGGCGAGCGCTCTGGCGGCGTATGCGGCGGCGGCGGGCATGGAGGCGCACATCTTTATGCCGCGCGATGTGCCGATGGCGAATTATCTGGAGGGGATCGCGTATGGCGCGCACGTGACGCTGGTCGACGGGCTGATCTCGGACTGCGGGCGGATGGTCGCCGAAGGGGCGAAGCGCGAGGGCTGGTTCGATGTATCGACGCTGAAGGAGCCGTTCCGGGTGGAAGGCAAGAAGACGATGGGCTACGAGCTGGTGGAACAGCTGGGATGGCGGTATCCCGATGCGGTGTTCTATCCGACCGGGGGCGGGGTGGGGCTGATCGGGATGTGGAAAGCCTTTGAGGAGATGGAGCAGATGGGCTGGGTCTCGGGCAGGCGTCCGAAGATGATTGCGGTACAGGCTTCGGGCTGCGCGCCGGTGGCGCGGGCGTGGAAGGAGGGCGCAGCGGCATCGACGATGTTCGAGAATGCGGCGACGTTTGCGGCGGGGCTGCGGGTGCCGAAGCCGTATGGAGATGCGCTGATCCTGGAGATCGTGCGGGCATCGGGCGGGGCCGTCGTGGATCTTCCGGATGAGGCGATCCTCGCCTCCCTGCTGGACTGGGCGCGGAACGAAGGGCTGCTGCTTTGTCCTGAAGGCGCCTGTGCGACGGCAGCCTACGATCACCTGCTTGCGTCGGGCCTGCTGAAGCCCACCGACCGGGTGGTGCTGTTCAACACGGGATCCGGGCTCAAATACATCGACGCGATCGCGGAGGCGATGCACGTGAGCCGTCCTGGGGCGAAGAAATATCCGGAGCGGACGCCGGTGGGCGGGATCATCACGCCGCAGTAGAAGGAGTTGGGGAGAAATGCCGGATGCAAGCCTGCTGACACCACGCTGTCAGCAGGGGTTTCGTAGGCTGCTCTCGTAGTCAATTTCGGAACGAGAGGATACCCCAATGGCCACTGCAGAACAGACTGTGACTTCGACCATCACCTGGTTCGAGATTCCTGCCGCGGACTTCGGCCGCGCGGTGCGTTTTTACGAGACGATCTTTGCCAGCCCGCTGCGCCACGAGGCGGCATGGCCGAACCTGGCCATCTTTCCCTACGAGCGGCCCGGCGTCTCCGGGGCGATCGCTTACGGCGAAGGCTTTCGGCCGACGGGCGACGGCGTGGTCATCTATCTGAACTGCGACGGACGCATCGATGAGGTGCTGGGGCGGGTGGAGAAGGCCGGCGGCAGCGTCGTCGAGCCGAAGAATCATCTTCCCAGCGTCGGGTGGGTGGCGCAGATTCGCGACTCGGAGGGGAATCGGGTCGGGCTGCATGCCGCAGCGTAGAGCCCGGGGCGTGGGCAGGGAGTTCGCCCGCCGGAGGCACGCCTCTACAATGCCGGTATGCGCCGCGCCGACCGACTCTTCCGCATTGTGCAATTGCTGCGCGGGGGGCGTTTGCAGACGGCGCGCAGTCTGGCTGAGAAGCTGCAGGTATCGCATCGCACGATCTACCGCGATGTGCAGGACCTGCAGCTCTCGGGTATGCCCATTACGGGCGAAGCCGGCGTAGGGTATACGCTGCGCCGCGACCTGGATATTCCGCCGCTCATGTTCGACCGCGAAGAGATCGCCGCACTGGTGCTGGGCGCCCGCATGGTGGAGGCGTGGGGCGGGATCGAACTGACGGAGGCGGCTAATCGCGCACTGCGCAAGATCGAAGCGGTGCTTCCGGCAACCCTGCGGGAGAAGATCGACGATGTGTTGTTGTACGCCCCGGGGTACAAAGCTCCGCCGGAGGTACGGCGGACGCTGGATGCGCTGCACGGAGCCGCCCAGGAACGGAGGGTGGCGCTGCTGGCCTATTGCCGGGAGGACGGCCAGCCCAGCGTGCGGCGGGTGCATCCGCTGGCGCTGTATTTCTGGGGTGGGACATGGACGCTGGCGGCGTGGTGCGAGATGCGGGATGACTTTCGCAGCTTCCGCGTGGATCGGATCCAGCACGCGGACTGTCTGGAGGAGACGTTCACGCCGCGCGCCGGCCAGACGCTGGCGGATTTTCTGCGACGGGTGCGAAGCCGGACTGAGGGTGCTGGCCTATAGTTAAGCGCTTGTTTAATAGCCATTTGCCAACAGATATTCGAGTGTCACTTCAAATGCCGGTGCGGGTGGGCGCTGATCCACGGCGAGCTTGATCATCACGTCCGCCTCGACGTTGACGGGATCGCCAGGCTTGAGGACGCGGAGATTCGTGACGTTGCGGGTGTGGGGCAGAATGGCGATGCCGACAATGTCGCCGTCCCAGGTGGCGATGGTGAGGCTGATGCCTTCGATGGCGATGGAGCCCTTCTGCACCATGTAGGGGCGCGTGCTCTCGGGGACGCGTACGCGCAGCCACCAGTCGGTGCGGTCGGGATCGGCCGTGAGGTGAACGGGGTCGAGGGAGATCAGCTCGCCGCGGCCGTCGACGTGACCCTGCACGATGTGGCCGCCGAGCGGGGTACCGGCAGCGGTGGGCAGTTCGAGGTTGACGACCGAGCCCGGCTTCAGGAATCCGAGCGACGTGCGGGCCAGGGTCTCGGCCGCCAGGTCGGCAAAGACGAGCGGCGGGTTCATCTGCAATGCGGTCAGGCAGGTGCCGCTGACGGCAATGCTGTCGCCGACGCGCAGGCGCTCGGCGAATCCGGGCGCGGAGACCGCGATGCGTGTGGTGCCGTGACCGGGCTCGATGGCCGCGATCGTTCCTGTCGCCTCAATGATGCCGGTGAACATGGCGTTAGCTTTCTCCCCAGGGATCCTGCAGGTACGTGTCGACGCGGAGGTCTTTTCCGATGCGTTCCGTGGTTGGCGGAGTGGGATGGAGGGGGCCGGCGATTGCCTCCTGCAGCAAAGGCACTCCGTCCGGTCCGAGGAAGAGCGGCGCGTAGAACAAGGTGATTTTATCGACGTGGCCGCCGTTGAGGGCAGAGGCATTGAGCTGGCCGCCGGCTTCCATGAGTGCGGAGAGAATCTCCATCTCGCCCAGCCGTTGCATGACCGCACGCAGCGACACGCCGCTGCGCCGAGGAGGACGAGGCTGCGTTTTGCCGGCGGCAAGGCGACCGATGGAGGGCTCGATGGGCTGCACCCGCTCGACGCGGACGCCGAGAGCCTCCAGGGTGCGCTGGCGCTGGGTGGGCGCCACGGTACAGAAGACCAGGAGGTCGTCGCGGACCGTGCGCACGAGCTTTGAGTCGAGCGGGAGGCGAAGGCCGGAGTCGAGGACGACGCGGAGCAGGGGTCGGCGGCGCGGCAAGCCGGAACGGTCGGTGAGGTGGGGATCGTCCTGCAGGACCGTATTCACGCCGGTGATGAGCGCGTCGGCGGCGTGGCGCATTTCCTGCACCTGGGCGCGGGCCTTCTCGCCGGTGAGGAAGATGGGAGCACCGGGGGGCGCGCTGCCGGGCGCGGGCGCGATGCGTCCGTCGAGGGAGAGGGCCGCTTTGAGGGTGATGAAGGGCAGACCGGTACGGATATGTTTCGCGAAACCGTCGTTGAGGCGGCGGGCCTCGCCCTGCAGGACGCCGACGGCGACGGCAATCCCGGATGTCTGCAGCTGCGCGATTCCCTTCCCGCTGACGGCAGGGTTCGGGTCGATGGTGGCGGCGACGACGCGCTTGACTCCGGCGGCGATCAGGGCGGTGGTACAGGGGCCGGTGCGTCCGGTATGACAGCAAGGCTCGAGGGTGACGTAGGCGGTGGCGCCGCGTGCCGCTTCCCCTGCATTCTTCAGGGCGACGATCTCGGCGTGGTCTTTCCTGTCGTACTCGTGACGTCCCACGCCGACCACCACGCCGTCTTTCACGAGCACACAGCCGACGGCGGGATTGGGAGAGGCAAGCCCGACCGAATGCTGCGCCAGCTCCAGCGCTCGCTGCATCCAGCCTTCGTCCGCAGGCAGACGATCCGTCTCCTCAGCCACACAATCCTTTCCAGGCGCGAAGTCTTCGCTTCGCTCAGTTTTCCAGCAGCGAGTTGACGAAGGCACCGCTGTCGAACGGCAGCAGATCTTCCAGTGCCTCACCCACTCCCACAAACCGGACCGGCAACTTCATTTCGCGGGCGATCGCCAGGGCAATGCCGCCTTTCGCCGTTCCGTCCAGCTTCGTCAAGACAATGCCGGTGACCCCGGCGGATTCGGTAAAGAGCCGGGCCTGCTGCAGGCCATTCTGTCCGGTCGTTGCATCCAGCACCAGCAGGACCTCGTGGGGCGCATCGGGAACGATTCTCCGGGCTGTGCGCCGCATCTTGTCCAGCTCCGCCATCAATCCCGTTTTAGTATGCAGGCGCCCCGCGGTGTCGACAATGACCACATCGGTCTGGCGGGTGCGTGCCGCCTGTAACGCGTCGAAGAGTACTGCGGAAGGATCGCCGCCCTGTTTGGTCCGGACCATTTCGACGCCGCTGCGCTCACTCCAGACCTCAAGCTGCTCGATGGCTGCGGCGCGAAAAGTATCCGCCGCACAGAGCAGCGCGGTCTTCCCCTGGGAACGGTAGAAAGCGGCGAGCTTGCCGCTGGTCGTGGTTTTACCGGTTCCGTTGACGCCGACCATCATGATGACCGCCGGCGGCGAGGAGACTACTTTGGGCGGTTGCCCGTTCTCGTCCAGGATAGCCTGCAAGTGCTCCCTGAGGAGGTCCTTCAACTCGGCGCCGTCGCGAATCTGCTGACGCTTTGCCCGCTCGCGCAGGCCGGCCGTGACTTCGGACGCGGTGGTTACACCGAGGTCGGATGCGATGAGGCTCATTTCGAGGTCCTCGAGCGCGGACTCATCGACCGTGCGGGTCATGGCGAGGACGCCGTCGATCCGCTCGCCCAGGCTGTCGCGCGTGCGCGCGACCGCCTGCCGCATGCGCTCAAATATGCTTTTCTTTTCCGGTTCCTGTTCTTCCTTCAGGCTTCCGAACAACGTCTGAATCATGAGAACTGCGCCCTCAGCGCACCTGTCTTCGAGTGTAGCGAACCATGGTTGCGGGGTGTGGGCGGCAGAGGAAGGTTCAGACGAGCTCGGGCACGGGTTTTCTCATGCGGAAGGAAACCGGGGTGCGGACGTCCTTGATTTCCAGCGCCCCGGAGTTGACCAGTTCGGCCAGAGCGATGACGACGACAGGATCGTAGCGTGTGCCGGAGAGACGCGTGAGGATATCGAGCACATACGTGGCATTCATGGCGGCCTGATAGGGTCGAGGGGTGGTCATGGCGTCGAAGGAGTCGGCGACAGCGACGATGCGCGCCATGAGGGGAATCTGTTCTCCTCTGAGCCCGTAGGGGTAACCCATGCCGTCGAGGGATTCGTGGTGCAGCTCGACGCCGGGGACCAGGTCCTGCAGCATGGTGATGGGCCGCAGGATGGCCGCGCCCTTGACGGTGTGGGCTTTGACAATCTCGAACTCCTCCGGCGAAAGAGGGGTGTTTTTCATGACCAGATAGTCCTCGACGCCGAGGCAGCCGATGTCGTGCAGCAAAGCGGCGAGGCGGACGCGCTCCACCTGGTGCTCGTCAAGCCCCAGCTTCCAGGCGATGGCCGCGGCGTAGGCAGCGACGCGCTCGGAGTGGCCGCGCAGGTAAGCGGTGCGTTCGTCGACGGCCTTCGCGACCATGCGCATGAGGTCCTTCAGGGTCTCGTAGTGACTGCGCGCTTCTTCGGTCTTTTCCTGGCTCTTGTCGCGGAAGGTCCTCAGGGTCCGGTGCCAGGCGGGGAGGATGTCGGAAAAGAGGTCGTCCGGGTTCTGGATGTGGGCTTCACCGGCTCCGGATTCGAGGACGTGGAGCAGGCGCTGCATGCGGCGTTCCAGCCAGAGAGTCAACAGGAGGGCGGCGGCGGCGCTGCCGAGCAGCTCGATCAGGGCAACAGCCCAGCCGGCGGCCACGGCGCCGAGAGTGCGCTGGGCGAGGAGCATCGCCAGAACGGTAACGGAGGTCGCGCCCGCAAAGATCGCGAGGAAGCGAGCGAACACACGCCAGCGGATTCGCATCCCCGGCAACGAGGATTGCCGGGCCGTGCGTGCGGGAAGCTTGAGCATGCCGAGCCTTTCACCGTCAGTCTACGAAGGTAAGGGCTTTTTTTCCTTCACCCGAAGGTGGTAAAGGCGAGGATGGGCGGGTGAAGCGAGGCTTACGCCCGTAATGGTGAAAAGGAACCAGACGGCGTAACACGAAAAGCGCGCGATCGGCGTTATTCGTCGCGGCCTGGACGCAGCATCAGGTCCTCGATGGCGCGCTCGGGGGCCTTGCCGCGCAGCAGGATGGCTTCCATCTGTTCGGCGATCGGCATTTCCACAGCGTACCGGCGCGCGAGGCCGAGCGCGGCCGAGGTGGTGCGGACCCCCTCGGCAACGCGGCCCTCGAGGCCGGCCAGGATCTGGTCGATTTTTCTGCCCTGGCCGAGGCCCATGCCGACCGTACGGTTGCGGGAGAGCGATCCGGTACAGGTGAGGACGAGATCGCCGACACCGGAGAGGCCGGCGAGGGTCTCCCTGTGGCCGCCGCAGGCCACGGCAAGGCGGGTGATCTCGGCGATGCCGCGGGTGACCAGGGCGGCGTTGCTGTTGTAGCCCAGATCGAGGCCGGCGACGATGCCGGCAGCAATGGCGATGACGTTCTTCAGGGAGCCGCCCAGTTCCACGCCGACGACATCCTCGTTGGTGTAGAGGCGCAGGGTGCTGCTGGAAAACTCGCGCTGGATGCGGGCGGCGAGGTCTGGGGCGGCGGAGGCGATGGTGACAGCCGTGGGCGCGCCGGCGGCAACTTCCTGGGCGAAGGAGGGCCCGCTGAGGACGCCGCACGGGAGCTGCATGCCGCGCCCGGCGAGCACTTCGCCGATCACCTGGGTCATGCGGAGACAGGTTTCGTCCTCGAGTCCCTTGGTGGCGCTGACCAGGAGCTGTCCGGGGCGAAGGTGGGGGGCGAATCCCTCGTAGGAGGTCCGCACGAACTGGGAGGGGGTGACGCTGATGACGATTTCGGCGCCAGGCAGGGCTTCGGCGGCGTCCTCGCAGATGGAGACGGTTTCGGGAATGCGGAAGCCGGGGAGGAATTGGGTATTCTCGCGGCGATCGCGCATCGAGGCGGCGACGTCTTTCGCGTAGGACCAGAGGGCGATCTGGTGTCCGCCGCGACGGGCAAGGCTGATGGCGAGCGCCGTGCCCCAGGCACCGCTGCCCATTACGGCAATCCGGCTCATGCTGCGGTCGCTTTCGTTTTGGCGAAGCGATACTCGGTACCGGTGATCAGGCGGGCGATGTTCTGGTGATGTTTGAGAATGACGATGACGGGAATGGCGAAGAGCACGACGGTTTCGAGCGGCGAGCGCGCCGGATGGGGCAGGAGCAGGGCCAGCACGGGGAAAGCCGCCGCGGAGACGATGGAGCCGAGCGAGACGTAGCGGGAAGCGGCAAAAACCAGGACAAAGACGGCGAGAGCCAGGACGGCCGGCAACCAGGCCACCGCGAGAAAGACGCCGAAGGCGGTAGCGACTCCCTTACCGCCCTTGAAAGCAAGCCAGACCGTAAAGATGTGGCCGAGGACGACGAAGAGAGCAGCGATTGCGACGGCGTTGGCGCAGCCATCGGGCGCGAGGCCGACGCGAACGGCACCGGCGCGGCAAAGCCAGACCGCTGCGAATCCCTTGAGGACGTCGAGCAGAAAGGTGACGGCGCCCAGTCCCCGGCCGCCGGAGCGCATCACATTGGTGGCTCCGATATTGCCGCTGCCCTTTTGCCGGATGTCCTCTTTGCGAAAGATGCGTACCAGCAGATAGCCGAAGGGAATGGAGCCGAGCAGGTACGCCACCAGCGCGGTGACCAGATCAAAGGTGACGGGCATTGCGCTTACGAGTCTACCAGGACTCGCGGCCCAGGCATAGCGCACGGCGCGCGGCACCGATCGCGCAGTGGCGGCAAGGAGCGCCGGGATGATGGCTCCCGCGGCTGCTGTCGCTACTGCGGAACCTGGGTTGCTTTGCCGGTGCGGAGACAGTCCTGGATGATGCTCTGGACCTGGTGATGAATCTGCTGGCCGAGTCTTCCCTGCTCGGCGCCCAGGCGGCCCTGTTGTGCACCCAGCGCGCCCTGCTTCGATCCCAGATCGCCCATCTGCGCGCCGAACCGGCCCTGACGCGCGCCGGCCTCACCCTGCAATTCACCGAGGCGCGCCTGCATCTCTGCCATTTTTGCTTCGAGGTCGGCCATGGCTTCGGAGTGCCACTGGCTCTGCGCCACGGCGAGCTTTGCCTGCAGCTCGGCCATCTGTTCGGAGCTGAGCATCCGGTCCTGGGCAGCTTTCAGTTTGGCTTCAGCTTCAGCCAGCTCTTTTGTGTTCCAGTTGTCCTGATCGGTTTTCGCCTTCGCCATGGCCGCGTTCATATCGGCGATCTCCTTCGAGAGGTCGGGCATCCTGACCTGGCCGGCGGCGGCCTGCTGGCGCGCCAACTCCTCCATCTGCCTGCCGAGAGCCTCCTGTTGTTTGCCGAGGAGCTCCTGCTTCCGGCCGAGGTCGTCCATGGGCTTGTACATCGCGCGAATCTTCGCGATGACCGCAGGGTCAGTGACGACATAGGCCTTGCCGTCGTGCATAAACCACAGGAAGGGCCCGTGGGCCACTTTGCGGGCGGCTTCGATTTCCGCGTGCTGCTCGCCGTTCCAGTCCCCGGAGAAGATCAGCTCATTGCCGGGACCTTTGACGACGGCCCAGGAATCTCCCCGGTCAGAGAACTGAGAGGCAAAGTCCTGGGCATCCTGGCTGGAGCTGTAATTGTCAGCGCTCTCCGCGTAAGGAGCGATGGACGGGGCCCGGCGGGAGCTATTCGCGAAAACCGGGTCGAGGTCGGGGGGAACCGGTAGCTCCGGGGCCACGGCGGGGGGCTGAATATCCGGAGCCGGAACTGCAGAGGCCGGCGCCTGAGGAAGAGAAGGCACGGAGGGCAGTTCAGGGTCGGGGAGGACTGCGGGGACGGGCGCGATCCCAGGGACGGCCAGCGGGGCAGGCGCTGCGGGTGCGGGGGCCGGAGCTGCTGGAGTTGCCGGGGTTGGAGCTGCCGGAGCGTGGGGAGCGGTTTGCGCTGCGGCGAAGGGAACGCGGATCAGAATTGTGGCAGCGACGAGGGCGGCGGGAATCAGGAGGAGCGAGACCAAGGCGCGCCGGCGGCCTTCGGCAAAGGCGCTGCGAAAGAGATGCTCGTTGAGGAGCCTGTCGACGCGAGGGGAAAGACTGCCGCGGCGGGCCATGGCGACTCCGGGAAGACTGCGGTGGGGCATCGCGGCAAACTCGAGCAGCACTTCGGCGTAGCGGGAGCCGCTGGCGGCGGCATCCATACCGGCGCGGTCGCCGATGGCCTCACCGAGAGATGCCAGGGTGCGGCGCAGCCACCATCCGAGGGGGCTGAACCAGAACACAGCGGTGTAGAGGCCGGCCAGGAACTGCAGATAGAAGTCCATTTGGCGAACGTGGGAGCGTTCATGGGCGATCACCATGCGCAGCTTTTTCCGATCCCAATCGGTGTAGCTGGCGGGGAGCACGATACCGGAGCCGATCGTGACGGGGGATGGGATCTTCGGGCTGGAGCGGACGTTCGGCTCGGGAGCGACCAGCGGCGAGACGAGATCGGCGGTGGCCCAGAGACGCAGGGCCATTGCGAGCCCCCACAGCAACCGCAGGAACAGGATTCCGGCGACGGACAGGTAGATCATCGGGATCAGGCGATTCGCGGGAGGCCAGTGGAATGCGCGGGCCGGCGCTTCGGTCGCAGCGGCCGGGGCGACGCCGAGTGCGGAATCAGCCTCAGGCGCGATGGCGATGGGTACGGACACGGCGGTTCTCTCTGCGGCCGTGGTATCCGGCGCGTCGCTGGAGGCCGGCGCGGCGAGGATGACGGGGGCTGCAGCGGCTTTGAGCGGGACGAGCGGGACAGAGGCCGCATGCGAAGGTTCGGCGACCCACGGACGCAACGGGAACGGCAGGGTCCATCCCCAGCGTGCTGTCGAGCTGGAAACTGCGGGCGTGCGCAGCAGGAAAGGCATGGCGAGCGAAGCGATCAGCACCAGGCTCCACGACGCCTTGCGCACGGGCACATTCCTGACGCGCAGCACGCGGAGGCCTGCGCCCACCGCGAGGGCAAACACCAGCGCCCGCAATGCCGATTCGATGATGAGGGCCGTCATGATTTACCTCCGTCCTGCTTTTTTGCCGCCGCGACCTTCTTCGCCAGACGCTCCAGCTCCGACCGGCTCACCACTTTTGAATCCAGCAGGCCCACCAGGAGTTCCTCCACGGAGCCCTGGCAGAACCAGTCCACAATGCGCTGGACGGCGCGCGCGGCCACTTTCTGCGGCGATTCGGCCGGCCGGTAGATGAAGGTCCGGTTATCGACCGAATGCGCCAGGTAGCCTTTCTCCTCCAGCCGCCGCAATACGGTGCGGATGGTGGAGTCCTTCAGGGGCCGCTCGACCTCTTCCCTTACCTGCTCTGCGGTGACGTGGCCGAGCCGCCAGACAATGGCCAGGATGCTGCGCTCCAGCTCGCCCAGTTCGGCCGGATCGTGTTCCGATGGAGTGTTACTCGTCATAATGTTACTCACTGTAACACATAAGACCGATCCGGAATCGAGAAAGTGAGCAGGAAATTTTTATGGCACGGGAACGAAAACTCCCCAGGTTCACCCCATCAGACAGGGCCCTGGGCATCCGGTTAGCAGAAGATTTGCAATGTTCGGGGCACGGGCGTTGCGCGACGCCGGCTCGCTACATCAGGCGCCGGCGGACCATATCAAGGCCCTGCTGGCTGGCGTAGAAGCGAATCCCGCTGCGATCCCCGGAAAAACGCTTCTCGATGCATTCGGTGCCGTCGGCGTCGCTGACCGCGACGTAAACCAGCCCTACCGGTTTCTCCTCGGTGCCGCCACCGGGGCCGGCGATGCCAGTAATCCCGAGGCCGACAGCGGAGCCGCAGCGTTCGCGGATGCCTTCTGCCAGGGCAAGGGCGACCTCCTGGCTCACCGCGCCGTGGCGTGCGATCAGGTTCGGCTCGACGCCGGCAAACTCTGTTTTGAGGCGATTGCTGTACACCACTGCGCCCCCCACAAACGACCGCGAACTGCCGCTGACGCTGGTGAGCCGCTCGGCGACCATGCCGCCGGTACAGCTCTCGGCGACGGCGAGCGTCGCGCCGCGCATCTCGAGGTGGTAAAGGACGATCTGTTCGAGGGTCTCGCCCTGGGAGGAATACACGAACTCATCCAGCTCGTCTTCCAGCTTGCCGGCGAGCTCGTCGACACGCGCCTGGGCAAGACCGGGAATGGGCTTGGCGCACGACATGCGCAGCTCAATATCGCCCATGTGCGCCAGGATGGTCGTTTCCACATCCTTATATTGGGTGTAGATGGGCGCGATCCTTGCGTCGGCCGCGGACTCGCCAATCATGGCCGCCTTGAGCACACGGGTGGCGATGTGGCGTTTGGGCACGATCTCGCGCAGGCGCGGCAGGCACTCCGCTTCGAACATGGCCTTCAGTTCGTGGGGTGGACCGGGCAGCAACATGGCGAGCTTGCGATGCCTGCCGACGACGGTATCGAGCCATTGCCCTGGCGCGGAGCCGAGCTGGTTCGGCAGCATGGTGGCGCCCTCGATGACGTCCGCCTGCTTCTCGTTGTTGCGGGTGATGATCGTGCGCCGCGTTGCCGCGCGGGCATAGAGGTGGGCGATGAGATCGGGGTCGCGCTTCACCTTCACCCCCAGAGAATCCGCCACAGCTTCGCGGGTGAGGTCGTCTTCGGTCGGGCCGAGACCGCCGGAGATTACCACAATGTCGACCCGGTCCAGCGCAGTGCGGACCGCACCCGCCAGCTGTTTGCGCCGATCGCCGGCAATCGTCTTGAAGTCGACCGCGACGCCCAGCTCGTTCAGCTTTTCGGTGAGATAGAGGGAGTTCGTGTCCTGGCGGAACGGGGTCAGCATTTCCGATCCAACCGCGATAATCTCCGCGTTCATCGATCTCCAGGAATCCGCTGCATCGATTTGGTGTGACCTGGCGGCTACAGGAGCCGCCAGCCTTCCACGCCCAGGGCCAGATGATAAACCGAGGTATTGGTGGCGATCAGAGCCCCTCCGCCGGAGACGAAGTTAAAGCCGACGATGCCTGGGCCGGAAACCACCAGCGAAGCCTCGCCACTCGGCGTAATCATGGCCACGCCGCGGCGCCCGCGCAAAGAAGCTGCGACATAAACGTTGCCGGCGATGTCCACCGCCAGCCCCTGCGGCCTGCCCAGTCCACGATGGAGCACCGAGATGTCGCCATCGCGATTGACGGAGTAGACGGCGTCATAGCTGGAGGTGGTTGGGCCGGTGACGTAGAGGGTACCGTCAGGACCAAAGGCGAGATGATAGGCGGCAACGCTCGGCTCGAGGGTGGCGAAGACGAAGATCTGGCGGTCGGGGGCGATCTTGAAGATGGTGCCACTGCGGTCGCCGACGTAGAGATTCTGATCCGCATCGAAGGCGATGCCGGTGGCCACGCCCATTCCTTCCGCGTAAACGGCGGAGGCGCCGTTCCTGGCGACGCGATAGACCTTGCCTTCGTGGCGGGACGACACGTAGAGATTTTCCTCGTAGTCGACGGCGAGGCCGGTGGCGTTCATGATGCCGCGGACGAAGGGACGCATTTCGCCATCACGCTCGACGCGGAAGACGGAGACCGGCGTCTCCTGGCCGCGCTGACCGGAGAAGGTGACATAGATGTTGCCGGAGTGGTCCATGACGGGGTTAGCGACGGCGTGCACGCCGGTGGCGAGCAGACTGGCCACGCGAACCTCCACGGCATTGCTTTGCGCGCCATTCTGGAGGATGCGAAGGCGACCGGATTCGGCCTCCTCCGGCACGCGGAGAGTGAGGCGGGCGCTGCGGCTGAGCAGAACGGGGGCGGCGAGATCGCCGAGCATCGCGATGGGACGGCGCCATTCACCCCCGCCGATGGGATTGGCCTCGGCGCGGGAGATGGCAACTCCGCCAAGGTTGGCCCCGCGAATCTCGACATCGCCGCCGGGCAAAGCCGCCGCCGGCGATACCGCATCGATCCGGGGTGCTGCACTGGGCTCCGATTTGAGAATCCGTACCATTGGCTTCAACCCGCCTCACCACCAGGTGCGCAGCACCAGCAGGACCAGCAAGCCGCAGACGCCCGCGGCCACATCGTCGAGCATGATCCCGGCGCCGCCGGGGAGCTTCTCCAGGCGACGCACGGGCCACGGCTTCACAATATCGAAGAACCGGAACAATGCGAAACCCGCCAGGGCGTGTGCGATATCCACCGGCGCCAGAAGGAGGGTGACCCACTGTCCCGCGACTTCGTCAATCACGACAAATCCGGGGTCGATTCGGCCGCATTCCCGCTCAACAATGGTGCCGGCGCGCATCCCGATCAGGGTTACCGCCAGGGCGGCGGCCAGAGTCCAGAGGCTGGCGGCCCAGGCGGAGAGTTGGGCGGGGCTCAGAACCAGGTACCAGATTGCCGCCGCGGCCAGGGATGCCCAGGTGCCAGGCCCGGGTTTCAGGCGGCCGATCCCGAAGAAAGTAGCGACCCGCCAGGCCCAGTTGGTCCGGGCAGGCGGGGCCGGCGTTCCGCCTTCGTGAATGCGTACCCCGGGCGGGGGCAGCTCAGTCATCCTTGTCATGCTCTCCATGAGGGTGCGGCTCGCCTCCCAGTCCTTCCAGAACGTCGGGGTCAAGGACGGGCGAGGAGATGCGGTAGCCCCCGCTGGCCCACTTGCCCAGATCGATGACCCGGCACCGGTCGCTGCAAAAGGGAAAATTCTCGTCGCGGCCCGTAACCGCCGTCCGGCAGGTCGGGCAACGCAGGATTTTATTGCTCAGCGACACAATGCAGCTCCGGCACCCACGGGTTCCGGCTTATCCGGTGCGTCTGCTTCGAATTCCGATACCGCAACCACCCGCGCGACCAGGTCGTAGTCGTGCGCTTCGGTCACCTCGCAGCGGTAGAAGCGTCCCGGGGTGAGGCTGTCGAAGGGGCCGAAGTCGTTCAGATACACGGTTCCGTCGATCTCCGGCGCGTGATACGGACTGCGGCCTTCCCACAGCAGGGGGGTCTCCTTCGATTCGCCTTCCACGAGCACGTCAAATTCCTGACCAAGGCGCGCCTGCATGGTTTGACGGCTCATTCCCTTTTGCAGCTTCATGAGCGCCCGGCGGCGCTGCTCGATCACCCGCCTGGGGACCTTCGTGCCGAGGTCGAAGGCCTTCGATCCTTCCTCGTCGGAATAGGCAAAGACGCCCAGCCAGTCGAATTTCGCTTCGACGACAAAATCGCAGAGGGCCTCGAAGTCGGCGTCGGTCTCGCCGGGGAATCCGACGATGAAGGAGGTGCGCAGAGCGATGCCCGGCACTGCGGCCCGGACCTTTGCCAGCATGCGGAGGAAAATCTCGGCGCTGCCGCCGCGCTTCATCGCTTTCAGCACAGGAGCTGAGGCGTGCTGCAGGGGCACGTCGAGATACTTACAGATGTTGTCGTGGCGGGCGATGGTCTCCAGCAGGCGCCCGGTCATCCGATTGGGATAGGCGTAGAGGAAGCGGAGCCAGGTGAGCCCTTTGATCTGTGCGAGCCGATCCAGCAGCAAAGCGAGACCGTCCTTCAGGCTGAGATCCTCGCCGTAGCAGGTGGTGTCCTGGCCGATGAGCGTGATCTCCCGCACGCCGTCGGCAACCAGCGCTTCAGCTTCGGCAACAACGGACTCAAAGCGGCGCGAGCGAAACTTGCCGCGCAGATTGGGGATCACACAGAAACTGCAGGGGTGATCGCAGCCCTCGGCGATTTTGATGTAGGCGGACGCCCCCTGGGTCGCCCGGAGCCGGGGCGTGGTGTGGTCGTAGAGATATTGAGGCAACTGTGCCCCGGCGCCATCCCAGGAACTGCGGGAGAAGCGCCCCTGAGCTTCCCGGCGGTCGCCTTCGGGACGGAAAGCGGCTGGGCCGGCGCCTTTGTGGGTTCCTCCCAACGATTCCTGCCCCGGGCGGACACTGGCGATGGCGGTGGAGGAGAGGATGGTGAAGGGCGACGACGATGACGCGGGAGCCGGAGCGCTGAGCCCCGCGGCAGAGAGAATCTGCTCCAGTTCGCCGGTACCGACCACCGCGTCCACTTCGGGGATGTTCTTCTGAATTTCGTCGCGGTAACGCTCGACGAGGCAGCCGGCGACGATGAGCTTTCGGGCCGATCCCGCAGTCTTCAGGCGCGCCATTTCAAGGATGGCATCCACTGACTCCTGCTTTGCCTTGTCGATGAAGGAGCAGGTATTGACGACGAGGATGTCCGCCGCTTCGGCGTTGGCAGAGATCTCGGCGCCGGCGCGATCGAGCAGCCCCATCATCACTTCGCTGTCGACGAGATTCTTTGGACACCCCAGCGAAACAAACCCCACTTTGGGCCTGGGATGCGCCCCCGGGGCGGAGGGAGCGACTTCCATCAACGATTCTTCCGTCACAGTTCTATTCTAGCGAGACAACGGGACGAAGAGACGACGCTTCACTCACCTTCGGGTATCACCAGATACAGCAGGACCACCCCCACGACCAGAAACATCCGGAAGGCGGCCTCCTGGCCGTTCCAGATGGGGGACTGCCACATCAGGAACCACTCGCCGCCGATACTGAGGAAGGCGACAAACCACATCAACAGGCTGAAGGTAAGTCCGGCAACAGCCAGCGTTTTTGCGTCGTGAAAGGCCGGCGCCGGTTTGCCGGCGGATCGCAGCAGGGTTGCGGCCCCGGCCCAGAGCAGGAGCATGGTGACGGCCTCCCACGCGATGATCGAGTCGTAAAACGCGGCGTGGATCCACAACGGATGAATGGCGCGCCACATGCCGTGATTGCCCGGGAACGTCGAGTCCATGAGCAGGACGTGGTGGACGAAGGCATAGTTCGAGCCGTAGTCGGTGAGGTTATTGAAGACCACAAGGGTGTAAAAGAACGCCACTGCAGCGACCAGCAGCGTTTTCGAAAGCCGGAGGATCACTTGCTCTCCGGCGGCGCAAAGCTGCGGAAATAAGCCGTGAGGGCCGCGACGGTCGCCGCGTCATACGCCGGATTCGGGGGCATGTTCGCCTCAGGATTGATGGAGTTGGGCCGGACGACATACTTGCCGAATGCCGAGGGGTTGCCCTGGGCGATGAGGGCCATCTGCGGCCAGGCAAAGGGCGACTTGGTTCCGCCGATATCGCCGCTGCGGTGGCAGCGCAGGCAGTTCTGCATCGCGATGCGGTAGCCTTCCATGGCGGGCGAAGCCGTGGCGCCTGGGGCCGGCGGCAGGAGTTCCTTCAGGACGGCAGCTTCATCGAGGAAGCGCAGTCCCGTGACGCCGTAGGGAACCTGCGCCATGTCCTTATGGGCCAGGATGTGAAATGCCGGCGTGAAGGACGGATGGGAGATGAGGTAGGGCCCGTAGTTCTCTCCGTCCGGGCCTTTCGGCCAGTGCGCCGGTTCCTGGCCATCGATCTTCAGGACCAGAAATGGGTGATGCTCGGCGCGATACTCCGCCGTGTAATGGCCTTCATAACCGTCGCTGGCAAGGGCAGTGATGAACTGCTTTTCGCCACCAAGCCCGAGCGCCGCAACCAGAACATCGAGGGACACTCCGCTGAGCTTCGCAGGCGCGGTGAAATTCTCGTCATCCTTCACCGTGAAGCTGACCTGCGGGAGCTGGCTTAGATCCGCATAGCGAACAAACCGCTTCGCTCCCGGCGGAATCCTAGGAACATCTCCGGCGATTTCAAGGTCCTGCGAGGAACTCCTGTCGGTCGCGATCGGAATATGTTGCGGAGCGGGGGCGGAGAAAGCGGCGGCGAAAACGGCGGCGATGATGAGAATCAACCCGGATCGCATGCGGCTTATCGTAAACGACAAACCAACCCGCGCCGAGGGAAAACCTGGTGCATGGTAGAGTGATCCGCAATGGCGGGCGAAACCACTGCGGAGGAGCGGCTTGCGGCGCTGGGCCTCGTCCTTCCCGCGCCCGCGGCGCCGGGCGGGAATTACCTGCCAGCGCGGCAGGCAGGTTCCCTGCTCTTTCTTGCCGGTGTGATTTCCTCGAACGATAGCGGCGTTCTAAGCGGAACCGTCGGGCTGGATCGTTCGGTCGAAGAGGGCCGCGAGGCCGCGCGATGCTGTGCGCTCACGCAGTTGTCGGTGATTCGCCGGCAACTCGGCACGCTCGATCGGGTGGAGCAGGTTATTACCGTTAACGGCTATGTGAACGCTGTAAGCGGATTTCCGGACTCGCCGAAAGTGATCAATGGCGCCTCCGATCTTCTGGTAGAGGTTTTCGGCGACGCAGGGCGCCATGCGCGCGCGGCGATTGGCGTTGCCGCGCTGCCGCGTCACGCTCTGGTCGAACTCCAGATGGTTGTGGCGGTTCGATGACGGAGCACAGGCTCGCTGCCGAGCCAACGCACTCACGCTGGAACCGCGCCCTGACTCCGCAGCTCGAGATCGAGCCGGGCGACGCGGTTCATTTTCAGTGTGTCGAAGCCGCAGGCGGCCAGGTGCGCCCAGGCATGTCGCTGCCGGAGCTCGCAACGATCGACCGCGGCCGCGTGCACGCGCTCACAGGACCGGTCTTCGTTCGCGGAGCGCAGCGAGGCGATGTGCTGGAAGTGGACATTCTGGAGATCGCCCATCACGGTTGGGGGTATTCCTCGGTTGTACCCGGCCTGGGCTTTTTGAAGGAGCGCTTTCATGACCCGTTCCTGTTTCACTGGGAGCTCCTGGGCGACGAAACCCGATCCCTTGTGCCCGCCGTCGTGCCTCTGCGGCCGTTTTGCGGCGTGATGGGCGTTGCTCCGGGCGTGGACGGCGAATTCCGAACGCGGCCCCCGGGACCGTTCGGCGGAAACATGGATGTGCGGGAACTGTGTGCCGGAGCGCGGCTCTATCTCCCGGTTTTCAATGCCGGCGCGCTCTTCTCCTGCGGCGACGGTCATGCCGCGCAGGGCGACGGCGAAGTCTGCATCAACGGGATCGAGTGTCCCCTCGATGTCACGCTGCGCTTTCATCTGCACCGAGGACATTCCCTGACCGCACCGCTGATCGAATCGGCGCAGGAGCCGGGTGCGACGCGCACCGATTCCTGGATCGTCGTCGAATCCAGCGAGGATGCTTTGCGTGCCGCGCAGACTGCTACGGATCGCATGATCGACTTACTCGTTCGCCGATGGGGGCTGAGCGACCTTCATGCATACATTCTTTGCAGCGTAGCGATGCATCTGCGGCTGAGCCAGGTGGTGAACGAACCAATGATCACCGTGACGGCTTCCATCGCCAAACACGTTCTCCCGGAAAGGCGCCTGTTCTGATGGTCATCAATGATCCCGCGGTGGTGCGCGAACTTGCCGAACTGTATCCACGCTACGAATCCGCACTGGTGAACAACGACGCAGATACGCTGATTGCGATGTTCTGGGCTTCACCCCATGCGGTTCGCTTCGGAGCGACAGAAAACCTGCATGGGATCGACGAGATCGCTGCGTTCCGCAAAGGGCGATCACCGGCGAACCTGGCGCGGACCATCGAGCGTCTCGAGATCGTAGCCTTCGGCAGGGATTACGGCGAAGTGTCTGTGGAGTTCTCACGCCCATCCGGCAGTGGGTCGGTGCGGGGCCGGCAGAGTCAGACGTGGGTGCGTCTGCCCGAAGGCTGGCGCATCGTGGCTGCGCACGTGTCGATCCTGCCCCCTGCCTGAACAAATGCCGCCTATAACCGGCATTTATTTGCCACATCAGGTTTTTCAACATCCTTTCATTTTTCGCTTTGGGCTGTACTGTGGCTGGGCTATGCTCTCCTGAAAGTCCCTGTCGACTCGGCTCCCTCAGCTCCCGCAGCCGCTCTTGTCTTAACAATCTGTGATTCGCAGACTGCATCATGCAGCCGCCGCGCCCTTCTTTTTCCGGCGAGGCCAGGACGATTTTTCACCTTGAGGAGGCAGTTACCGATGTTCAGGCGCTTTGCATTTGCACTTTGGGTGTTTGTCGTATCGGCTTTTGCCACCGCCGCGACAGCTTATGGCCAGCAGACTCTGGGCGGCGTAACGGGGCAGCTAACCGATGCCACCGGTGCTGCCGTTGCGGGCGCTACGGTGACCGCCGTCAGCGAACAAACATCCCTGGCTCGGTCAGCAACGACCAATGCTGAAGGCGTCTACACCCTCGTCAACCTGCCGATTGGACCATACACTTTAACTTTCGGCAATCAGGGATATGAAACACAGAAATTCCCGGGCATCCTTGTGCAGGCTGATCGCACCACGACGCTGAATGCGGTGCTCAAGATCGGCCAAGTGAGCCAATCCGTCACGGTAGAAGCTTCACCCCTGCTCAATACCGTCGACACCACAAACGGTTATGTGCTCGATAAGTCGCAGATAGAGTCCGTCCCGCTGGCGACCGGTAGTTTCACCGGTCTTGCGATTCTCACACCCGGTGTTAATGCCGAGTTACTGAACGGAACCGGGGCCAACGCCGGCCTCGGCAATCAGCCGATCTGGGCCAATGGCCAGCGCGATACTTCCAATACCTTTCTGCTCAACGGAGTTGACGCCAGCAACCTCTTCAATGGAAAGAGCACGAGCGATGTGGGCTCGAATCGCATCATCAATAACACGGGAGCTTTTCAGGCGGGCGCCGGGGGCGCTATTAACTCCGGTGCCTCTGTCTATCTGGCCGTCGGCCAAGCGCTGCCGACGCCTGCTCCGGAGTCGCTGACGGAATTGCGTGTAAACGCATCGATGTATGACGCGCAACAGGGCGCTACGAGCGGCGCACACATCGACATGAGCACCGCCTCCGGTACGAATGCTCTGCACGGCAGCCTTTACGGCAATCGCGGCACGAACTGGACTAATGCGGCCCCGTTCTTCTTCAAACAGGATCCCTCGATCACGGCAGCCGAAAAGAATCCAGAACTGCATCGCTGGATCGCCGGCGGGATGGCCGGCTTTCCGCTCATCAAGGACAAACTGTTCGGATATGTCTCGTATCAGCAGGTCCATGTTTCGGACCAGGAGACCGGCATCTCTCACCTGGATGTGCCGCCCGGCCTAACCAGCGACCGCAGCGACGCAGCGCTCGAAGCTCTGGCGATGAACGACTGGGGCGAATCTGTAACCAGCATCGACCCGGTTGCGCGTTTCATCATGAACTATAAATTGCCGAACGGGCAGTACATGATTCCGAGTGCAGCGAACGCGCTGGACGCCAATGGATTCTATCAATACAACGCCTCTGTGCCTGGAACTTCTTATTTCTTCAGCAAGCAGGCTGTTGCGGATGTGGACTGGAATGCCGGAACCAGGGATACCGTGGCGCTGAAGTATTACTATCAGGCAGACCCAGGTCTGAATCCCTACGCTTACTCAAGTGTTGCGGGGTGGACGCAGAAGCTGGATGCCGGCAGCCAGGTGGCATCCATTAACAATACCTGGATCATTCGCCCGACTCTGAGCACAACCGAAACCTTCGGCTTCATTCGCGAGAAAGAATACGGGGTCAACGAGCAACCGTTTGATCCGCAGCAGGCCGGTATGAGCCTCTTCGGGTCGCCGATCTTTCCCGGGATCTCAGTTGTCGATGCCCTGGGAAATAGTTCGGCCACAAATCCGGCCGGCTTGACGAATCACAGTTTCAACATCGGCGCCGGCGGGTACCAAATGGGTTCGTACACGGGAATGTTCCAGAATCGGTTCATGCCCTCCGCCAACGCGATCTGGACGCTCGGCCGCCACACGCTGACCTTCGGCACTTCATATTCCTGGACGCAACTGAACATGCGGGACAACCGGGGCCAGTACGGGAATAACTGGGGCCAGGCCATGATTTCCTTCGACGATTTCCCCGATTTCCTGGGTGGAGGGCCTGAGAGCTACAATGCCAACTACTCGTTCGCAACATCAGCCTATCTGGTGGGTAATGCAAACCGCTACTACCGCGCCCCTGAAGTGGGTTCGTATGTGCAGGACAAGTTTCAGATTACGCCGACCCTCAGCCTAACCGCCGGCCTGCGCTATGACTGGAACGGCGCTTTCAGTGAGAAGTATGGGCGGATTTATAACTTTGAGCCCTCGCTGTACCAAGCCCCGACCGAAGACGCCCCCTCAACTCAATCCGGGTTCATCTTCCCGCATAACTATAAGTACCCCACCGCTGGCGTCAGTGATACGACACTCACCGGCCGTCAGTGGGGTCTGGCGCCTCGCGTGGGTTTTGCCTGGAATCCAAAGTTTCTCCAGTCCAAACTCGTCATTCGTGGTGGCGGCGGTCTCTATTATGACCGCGGCGAACTCTTCTCCTATCTGTCTCCCGGTTATGCGTCGGGCCTCGTGACTGGCGGACCCTACGGCGTGGCACAAGCGCCTCCGTTTGTCCAGGCGCTGTACCCGAACGATGCCTACGGCAATCCCCTGATTCCCAATACGTCCCTTTCGGATCCGTTCTGCGACCCCACTGCCGCGGCGGGCCAGGTGAATTACTGCGGATCAAAGCCCGCGGTTCCCAGCGGAACACCCGCTTCGCTGGAACTTCCGTCCATCAGCGATATCGCTGGCGGCGGACTGTTACCTACCTTTGCGGTCTATGACCGCAAGGCGACGCTGCCCTACACGGAGAACTACACGCTCGATCTCGAGTATCAACCTCGATCCGATCTGTTAGTGGAACTCGGATACGTCGGCAACCTGGCACGACACCAGGTGATTCCTCTCCCCTTCAATCAGGCACACGTCTGCACGCCCGGCAATACGGATCCTGCCTGCCACGGCGAGCAGTACACGTATGGCTACTGGGTGGTCGATCCGAACTATAACCCAATGGTGCTGCCAGCGGGCGCAAGTACCCAGGGCAATGTAGCTCTATTCAACTTTGAAGGCGGCAACGTCGACATGCGCGTACCCTACATCGGTTACTCCGCCGAGGCTGAAAAGTTCTCCACGGTAGGTGTGGGCGCGTACAACGCGCTGCAGGCTCATCTGGAGAAGCGGCTGAGCCACGGTCTCCAGGGCGGTGTCTCTTACACCTACTCTCATGCTCTCGACGAGCAGAGTGCCATGGGGCTCTTCTACAACGGCAACAATCCGCTCGATCTGCGTGACAGCTATGCCTCGGCCGACTTTGACCGGACCCATGTCATCAACTTCGACTACGTCTACCACTTCCCCAAAGCAGCGGCAGAGAGTTCCTTCGCGGGCAAGGTGCTGGACAACTGGACATTCCAGGGCATCACGGTGCTGCAAAGCGGCCAGCCCTACAGCATGATCGATTTCTCGGGTTCCGTGGGCAGTATCTTCTATTCGACTTCCGACGGCATCACAAACCCAATTGTGCCCCTGGCGAAAGGCTACACACCCAAAACTGCCATGACGGGTCACTCCGGGGCATTCGGCTACCTCGGGCAGAGTTACTCTGCCTTTAAGGCCGACGCCTTCCAGATTCCCGATCAGAACTATGATCCGGCGTTGGCGCCTGGCGCATCCGGAGGTGTTCCTCCCTGCGGTGTGAGTACGGCGGGCGCGCCGCTGTGCGATATCTTCGAGACAACCTTTGCGACCGGACAGCGGAACATTTTCCGCCAGGGGTATCAGCGGCGCGCGGATGTTTCCCTGGTCAAGACTTTGAAGCTCACCGAGCGTGCCGGATTGCAGTATTCCTTCGATGTCTTCAATCTGACCAACACATCGAGTTTCGATATTCCCAGCAACGAACCGAACTTCGGAACCTATAACCCGCTGCCTATCTACGACGCGTCCGATCCGTCCGGCAGCTTCTCAGCCGAATATCCGAGTCTGCCAACATTCGGCTATGTTCACTCCACCACTGGCAGCGCTCGCCAGATCCAGATGGCTCTTCACCTCAATTTCTGAATCGGACGAAGAGGCGGGCGGAGCGATCCGCGAGCCGCCCTCGTCTTTTGGGGGACCGCATTAAGCGCAAACAGTCACAATCAACTGGGTGACGGGCGCCGAGGCAAATTTCTCCTGAAGGCTCCGAGCGTCCGGGAAAACCTTGCCTTCGACGTGCCGCGCCGGAAACCGGAATTGAAGAGGCGATTCAGCGAATGGATAGGGATTGAGGGAAAAGCACCGTTCGCCGAGTGGCTGGACCTGAATTGCCGAGTAATTTCCACCCCGGAGGGGTAACTCGTGGAGCAGGGTTGCCGGTGACTGGAATCCGACACAACCAAGAAGCGATAGATTATCTGTAGCCTGCAGCAGGCGGAAATGATCACGCGTGCGCACTTCGCTTGTTTCCTCGGGAGTGAAAGGTTCCAGTCGCATTCGCTCGCGCAGGCCATCCTGCAAGTTTCGCTGCGATTCCAGGAATGCGTCGAGAAGCGGGCGCAGCTCCGGACGGATGGTCGACCGGTCGGCGCGCTCAGTCAGCAGATTGTAAGTATGCATCGAGACTAATAATCCGGCGTAGGCATCCTTGTCGGCGATGAGCCGCACCGCGTGTTCCCGCACGGCAAGGTAGTCGGCGAGATCGATTTCTTCGAAGGCCGAATATGTCCCGACTAACTCCGTTGAAAACGCGGCGGGCTTCCCTTCCCGGGTAATCTGCGGCGCCGCATCGCGGGCCGCCCAGCCATCGTCATGAGAGCGGATACCGAGGAGTACATTCCGGCGCGGCTCGGGGGAGAGGAAGCGCTGGTTCCCCCACGCCTCTGCAAACGCACCCGCCAGCCGGGCGTGATCGGGATGCGTGACCAACCACCATCCGCTTTCGGATTCCAACCTTAACATGGTTGCCTACTCCGCTCCCGGGACCCGCGTCGATTCGTGCCAATGATGGAGAAAATACCATTCGAGAAACATGACCAGAAAGAAGAAGGAGAAACCGAGCACTGTGGCCGCAATCACCAGGGCAAACAGGTAAGCAGTCTGCAGCTGCGAGCTCGCATACAGGATCGAATACCCCAATCCGCCCTGACCGACGCGGCTGGAACCGGCAAATAATTCTCCGGTGATTGCCCCGATTACAGAAATGCCGGCGGAAATGCGCATCCCGACAAACAGACTCGGCAGTGCGTGCGGGAGCCGCAGCCTAAAGAGGATTTGCGCGCGGGACGCCTTGTGCATGAGGAAGAGATCGATCAGGTTGCGCTCAACGCTGACCAGCCCCTGGGTGGTATTGGCAATGATCGGTGCGAGGCAAATGATGAAGGCCACCACCGTCACTGCCCAGGTACCCGATCCAATCCACATGAGAATGAGCGGCGCCACTGCGATGATGGGGACAGTTTGCAGCAGAATCGTGTAGGGATAGAGCATGCGGCGCACCCACGGCGATTGCGCAAACACCAGAGCCACCGCTACTCCCGCGACGATACTCATCGCCAAGCCGCCAGCGGCAGCCTCTACCGTGATGCTGAGCGAGCTAACTAACGGGACAAAGCGTACGACGATTGTTTGTGCTACCTGGCCTGGAGCGGGCAAGAGATACGCTGGAACGCGCAGCACCCAGACCAACAACTGCCAAAGCAGGATTAGCCCAGCAAACACGACGACAGCGTTGATCGCGGTAACGAAATGGCGCTTCATGCCGTGTGCACTCCGCGCAGAATTCCCGCAACACGCGAGACTTCGTCCTCGAATTTTTCCGAAGTCCTGGTTTCCCCTGTGCGGGACGATTGAAGATCCACCGTCACCACTTCCCGAACCCGCCCGGGATGAGCCGCAAGCAGAACAATGCGCGATGACAGAAACACCGCTTCGGCCACGGAGTGCGTGACAAAAACCACAGTCCATCCGTGCTGCCGCTGGAGACGCAGGAGCTCTTCATTCATCCGATCACGTGTGATTTCATCGAGTGCCGCGAATGGCTCGTCCATCAGCAGAATCCGCGGGCGCGTGGCAAGAGCACGCGCGATGGAGACGCGCATCTTCATCCCGCCGGAGAGTTGGCGCGGATACAGCCGCGCCACCGAGGACAGCCCGACCAGTGCGAGCATCTCAGCGACCTTGCGGGTGCGTACCGCGCGCGTCGCCCATTCCAATTCCAGCCCCAGGCCTACGTTGCGCTCCACGTTCCGCCATGGCAACAAAGTCGCATCCTGGAAGATGAACGACATCATCTCCCGAGCATTCGCCGGCGTGATTCCATTCACCGCAATCTCGCCGGCGCTCACCGGTGTCAGGCCTGCGATCATCCGCAACAGCGTCGACTTGCCGCAGCCCGACGGCCCGAGGAAGCTGACAAATTCTCCTTTTGCAATGCTGAGCGTGATCTCTTCCAGCACCGGCGCGCCGGAGTGGAATCTTTTACTCACACCGCAGAGCGCAATTTCGGGAATTGCGTCGCTCATCCGGCGCTTCCCTCCGCGATCGGCAGGTGCAGCATCGATGGATGCTCGCTGGTATGCAGGACCTGCTGCGTCGACCGCTTCCAGTTCCACGGCGACGCGGCCAATGCATCCACTTCCGTCGACGGGTTCCGGTCGTAGAGCGGAAACGCGCTGCTGGCAATCTCCAGGCGGAGCCGATCGCCGGTGAGAAACACACATGAAGTCGGATCCAGATCGAACTCCCAACGCTGCACCCGATCCGCTGCGTAGCTCGTGCCGGCGAACAGGCAGGACGAGCGCGCGATTCCCATGCAGACAAATTCCGCCCGGCCATCGGAAAGCACGCGCACCAGTTTCGCTGTGAAGTCTGCGTGAGGGGCCGACGTAGCCGCATACAGCGTGATCCGCGGATATCCGAACACATGCAGCCGCCTCTGCAGCGGCTCTCCTGTGTACACCAGAAGATTGTTCCCGAGTTCCATCTCGGCCTGATCATGCGGGCCGCTGAGCGCCAATAGTCCTCCGGGCGCGAGCACCGGAACCTCCGGATCGTAGACAAAAAGGTCGCGCGCTTCGCGGCTTTGCGGCTTCTCCGTTGTGAGGCGCCCGTCCCCCTTGCGCGAGTTCGCGTGTCCCTCGCTGCGCAGGTAACGCTCAGCGCTCAGGTTTTTGGGCCAGCTCTTTGCTTTGTGCCATTGATTCTCGCCGAGCGCGAAGTGCCGGATCTTTGGTTCATCGGCAAATTCCCCTGAGTCTTTCAGCCAATGGTTGAACCACAGAAGCAGGCGATGATCGGTATCGAAGAGGGCCTCGGCGCCGAGATTCTGATCTGCGATCCTGTCACCCCAGGGAATGTGGATCCAGGGTCCTGCGATCAGGAACTGATTCTCCCGCGCCAGTGCCGTGACAGCCTGTCTCCCCAGGGCAAGGAACCCATCGATACTGCCATTGACATAGAGATCGAACCATCCCGCGATGTGCAGTGCCGGAACCGCGATCTTGTCCAGGTCGCGGCTGACGTCCAGGTTCTCCCAGTATTCACCGGGTCGGCAATGTGTAATCCAGTCGCGCACATATTGCGGCAGGGTTTCGTCCTGCAACATCGGATGCTCCGCGTACGGAGCGACACTGGCCTGCGGGCGCAGATTGATCCACGCGGCTTCAAGAGATGCACTCGCTTGGCGCAATCCCAGACGCCGCGCATCAGCACGGAGCATCTGGATTCCCCAGGCCAGGGTCGAATTCAGGCGCAGCGCTCCGTTGCGATAGAACCAGCCGTGATAGAGACTGCAGACTGTCATGCCGGGAGCGATACAAACCAGGCCCTCGGGCTGTTCGGCGGCGGCCAGTAATTGTGTCAGTCCCTGATACGAAAATCCGTACATCCCGATGCGGCCGTTACAACGCGGGTGGCGGCGAAGCCAGCCGATCGTTTCCGCACCGTCTTTCCGCTCGTTGCGGAACGGATAGAAGTCGCCTTCGGAATCCCCGCGCCCGCGCACATCCTGGATCACGACGTGATAACCGTGCCGCGCAAACCACACAGGATGCGCATAGACCACCGTCGACGCGATATCGCGGCCGTAGGGCTGACGCATCAGCAGCGTGGGATGCGAGCCCTCGCCGGCAGGGTAATAGTGATCGGAGACCAGGGTTACGCCATCGGACATGCGGCACGTCACTCCTCGTTCCAGGCGCACACCGTTGCCGCAATCGACCAGCGTCATGGCTCAGGCCGGATCCTTCCAGCGAAGCATCGCTTCGAGAGCATGGGCAATCGTATCCGCTGCCTGCTCCGCCCAGCGCGCGCCGTCCTCCGCCGTGGCGGGCCGTGGATCCCCCATGACGCCGCTGGCGGCGATGTCCCGCGTGAGCCAGGCAAAAGTGGCGGCAGCACTCTCCGGCAGCAGAGTCTCCGGCTTCGCGACGTCGGCAATGTAGTTCACGGTGTACGACGAGGAGTCGACCAGCTCCGGGGTCGCGCTCAGCAGAAGGGCTGTTTCGATTTGTCCCGCATGAAACCCATAGGCGCGTTCCTGAGCGCTGACTCCTTCGTAGCGAACGCCACCTGAGCCATACAAGGCGAATGTTCGCAGGCCGTATTCGGCGCGCAGATCGCGCGCCAGTACATCCACGAGCGAAGCGTTGCCGCCGTGCGTATTGTATAGAGCCAGCTTGTGAAACCCGGCCGCGGCGACGCTCGCTCCCAAATCGCGCACGACCGCCATGAAAGTGGCAGCGGAGAGGGACATGGTGCCAGGAAATCCCAAATGCTCGTTGCTCTTTCCGTAACAGACCGGCTCGAGCGCGTAGACGGGCGCATCTTTCGGCAACTTCGCGAGCGCCTTACCGAGCAGCAGATTGTTGATCAGGGTATCTGTGGCCAGCGGAAGATGGTGCCCATGCTGCTCGATCGCGGCCGTCGGCAGCACGAGGAGCGTCTCCTGTTTCGGGAGCGCCTCCACCTGCTTCCAGTTCAGATAGGCGAGCTTTCGGCTGTCCGGAATCCAGGTCTTCATCGGCGCTCCGCCACCGCGGCGTCCTGCGCGGCAAAGCTGAGCATCTTTCCAGGATTGAGCAGGCCTTTCGGATCGTAGCGCCGCTTGGCGCGGAGCTGAACATGGTCCTCGCGGTAACGGCCGCCGTCCTCGACATTGTTGACGTGCGGATTCGCGACGAAAATTCCGTTTTCCCTGCAGCAGCGAATCATTTCGTTCAATCGCGTCTCCGTGGTGAAACGGATCAACGGAATTGCGCCGGGGATGACGCTTTCCTGCGCGTTTTTCACGAATTCCATGTGGAAGAGGATTTCGTCTCCGAACCTTTGTTGGAGCAGCTTCATCTGCTGCCGCACACGCTCCGCATCGAAGCCGCACTGCAGATACGTCCAGGACTGGTCATGCTTGATCGCCCACAGCGTGGTGTGGTTCCACGTATAGTCGGAGAGCAGCGGCAGCGTCTTCAGCCCCGCGTAGTCACCGGAATATGTCACCGTTCCGGTTGCCTGTTCCACTGCCGCGCGCAGCGCGTCCACCTGATGAGCGGCGATCATGAAAAACACGAGGGCTTTCCCTTCCGGGCAAAAAGCCTTCACCGGTGAGAAATATCGTGGGATCGGCCATTCAAAGGTCGTTACCAGCCGCTTTATCCAGTGAGAGTCACGAGCGATCTGCTCGCTGCAATCAAAGGCATCCATAAAGTGGTCGAACGCAGCCACCATCTGCGCCCACTCCACTTTGGGCGCGAGCGTCAGCCAGATCTTCGTGATGATGCCGTTCGTCCCCCATGCGTGCAGGATTTCGTGGACCGCTTCGCCTTCCTGCAGAAGCACTCGCGGCTCCTGCTCCATGGTCACAACCTCGAGCGCACGCACGGTTGCGAAGTCGCGCAATCCGCCGTGGGCAACGCTGCCGATTCCGCCCGATCCTCCACCCAGAAATCCACCCAGCGTCGCCTTGACGATGGTGCTGGGATAGCAACGCAGTTCCCACCCATGTTCACGGGCTGCCGTTTCCAGTACGCCGAGACGGACGCCGGGCTGGCAAACTGCGATGCCATCGGGTGTGATCTCGGCGATTCCGTCCATGCGGGAGAGGTCAAGAACGACTCCGCCAAAGAGCGGAATCGCCTGGCCATAGTTGCCCGTACCTGCACCCCGCGCCGTCACCGGCACATCGTGGCAATAACAGTAGCGCAGTACCGTCCGCACATCCTCAACGCTGAGCGGCTGTACTATCACATCCGCGCATTTCGATTCCAGCGCAGGCCGCAGCACCGGCGAGTACCAGTAGAAATCCTTTGAGAGCCGTTCCACCACGGCCGGTACAGTGAGAACGCGCAGCGGATCGCCCAGCGCCACCGACAAATCTTCCGCCAGCATCGTAGTGTCCGTCATCGTTTGCGCGTTCCCCATTTTCGGAATGTCCTGAGCATGCGCGGGTCCTGAAACAAAGCACGGCACTGCTCGCGCAGCACTTCTCCTTCCACCGGGCATGGCATATCGCTGCGCTCCGCCACTTCGCGCGCCGGAATATGGATCTGCCGGCAATGCTCACTGGCGTCGGCGATCGTTGCACCGAACACCACGCGATCGACGCCCGCCCACAGGGCATTTGCCATGCACATCGGACAGGGCTCGCAGGTGCTGTACAGGGTGTAGCCGGCGAGCGAAGGCCGCCCCAGTTTCCGGCACGCTCTGCGCACCGCTCGCGTCTCGGCGTGCGCGCTGGGGTCCTTCTCCCGCAGAACGGCGTTGCGTCCGCGATACAGCAGCTCTCCTGTGCGCGTCTCCACCAGCGCTGCACCAAACGGGACGGGCGATGGCGTGGCGAAGCTAAGGGCAGTAAACCGCACCAGGTCCGCAAGGATAGTCTCGTCCCTCATGCGCTGCAGCGCGGCTCCGCGCAGGCGTTTGCTCATTCTGTTTCAACTCCCCCCGATACCGGTCCGCCCCTTTTCGTTTCCTCGGTCGCACCTCAGATCGCCCACTACAATGGCGGCATGCCGCCACCTCCATCGCCGCTCTCCGCTCTTGTGGCGGCTTACAGTGCCGGAACAACCGATGCAGTTGCGCAGGCTCAGCTCAGTCTTTCCAGAGCCAACAGCAACGCCGGCCGGAATACCTACCTCTCTCTCGACCCGGCCTGGACCTATGCCGAAGCAGAGCGGCAAACGCAGCGAGCCAACAGTGCCGCTGGAACCAAGCTGCCTCTTCAGGGTGTGCCGATCTCTTTGAAAGATTGTTTCGACCTCAGTGGATTCCCGACAAGCTGCGGGTCGAAATTTTATGCGGCGCATAAACAGAAGGCATCCGCGGACTCCTGGGTCGCCGCGCGAATCCGCCACGCCGGCGGCATCATCACCGGCAAGGCCCATCTCCATCAGCTGGCGTACGGCATCACTGGCGAGAATCGGGACTACGGCGATTGTCTGCAGCCCGCTAACCCGGCGCTGCTCACCGGCGGCTCCTCCAGCGGGGCGGCAGCTTCCATCCAGGAAGGGTCGGCGATCGCCGCCATTGGAACCGACACCGGAGGCTCGGTGCGCGCCCCCGCAGCGCTGTGCGGACTGTCCGGCTATCGCGCCTCGCTCGGGATGGGCGACTGGTCGGGCGGCTGTCATCTGGCCCCATCGTTCGACACCATCGGCTGGCTGTGCCGCGATCTGCGCGATCTGCCGCTGCTCGCTGCGGCGCTCCTCGACTTGCCTCCGCAAGGGCCCGCGCCCACGCCGGTTCGCATTGGCGTTCTCACAGGCTCTCTCCTCGAAACCTGTGATGCGGCGGTGCGCAACTCGCTGGGCAACTGGCAGGACCGCCTGCGGCGTGCCTCGGCGGATCCTGAGGCATTCGAGCCGGCATTCTGGTCCGATGCCTGGGATATCTATGCACCCATCCAGGCTCATGAGGCTGCACAACTGCACGCCGGCTTCTATCAGGAATTTGACCCCGCCATCGCAGCCCGTCTCGCCTGGGGCGCTTCTTTGAGCGACGACGAGATCGGACAACTGCGCCGTCGACACGCTGCATTTCGCCAGCAGCAGGAACGGCTATTTGAGCGGTTCGATTTTCTGCTGGCGCCGATTTGCCCGCTCAGCCGGCTCGTGGCCGGAGCAGACCACAGCGAGTCGCGTGCCCGGATTCTGCGGCTCACCACGCCGGCAAGCCTTGGCGGAAATCCCGCAGTGGTCCTGCCCTCGCCGGAGTGTGGCCTGCAGCTGATTGCGGCCCACAACGACGATCGCCGGCTGCTGCGCTTCGCTTCGCTTTTGGGCGAGCAACTGGCGTCGGAAGAACGCTGAATTCTCCGTGCTACTCTCGGTCATGGGTCGTGTCTGCGCCGCCTTCCTCTGCCTGACAACTCTGTTTCTCGCCGGTTGCCACACCTCCGGACCGGCGAATGGCCTCACGCCCATCCATTTCCAGACGGACTGGTATCCACAACCGGAGCACGGCGGTTTTTATGACGCACTGCTGCGCGGTTACTACCGCCAGGAAGGCCTTGACGTAACCATCCTGCCGGGCGGCCCGATGAACGTCGCCGAGCAACAGGTTTCCACGGGCGCGGCGCAGTTTGCGATGGGCTCTTCTGACCGCATCCTGGAGGCGGACTCCCAGGGCGAACCGCTGGTCGCCGTCGGGGCCACCATGCAAAAGGATCCGCAGGGCATCATGCTTCACGCCGATTCTCCGGTGCATACGTTTCAGGACCTCGACGGCCGCGCCATCGGCGTCAAAGCCGGCTCGACATGGTTTGAATATCTTGTGCGCCGCTACAACCTGAAGGACGCGAGAGAGATTCCGGCGACATACAGCATCGCGAACTTCCTCGCCGATCCTAACTACATCCAGCAGATCTTCGTCACCTCGGAACCCTACTTTGCGCGCAAGGCGGGCGCGTCCGTACGCACTCTTCTCATTTCCGATACTGGTTACTCGCCCTACCGCGTCTTCTTCACCTCGCGCAGCTACCTCGCGCAACATCCCGACCTTGTGGCGAAATTTACCCGCGCTTCCATCCGCGGCTGGCGGGACTACATGCAGGATCCATCCCTGGTGAATGCCGCTCTGCTGAAGCTGAATCCCGCTCAGGCGCCGGAACAGATGCAGTTCACCTGGGAAGCGCTGAGGGACGGACACTTCATCGATGGCGGCGACCCAGCCAAGACGGGGCACATGGATCCGGCGCGCTGGGCCACCATGTACGCGCAGCTTTCCGACCTGAAACTCATCGCGCATCCGATCGACCCGGCCAGCGCGTATACGCTGCGGGATTGCAATGCTCAGTGAGTCGTGGACAATTCCGCGAGAGTATGCGCCAGCACCTTCACTCCGCCGACAATGTGCTGCAACGATGCATATTCGTCGGGCCGATGACTGACGCCGTTACGACAGGGAATAAAGATCATCGCCATTGGTGCGATCAGCGCCATGAACGAAGAATCGTGATAGGCGCGAGCAACAATCCTCCGCGATTCCAACCCGAGTTCCCGGCAGCTGCGCGCGATGGCCGCCAGAATCGGGGGCGCTGACGCGGCGGGTTCGTCAGTGTTGAGGATCTGAACCGTAATTTGTACCTGTCTCTGTTGCGTAATGGTGTCGGCCGCAGTGCGAATCTCCTGGAGCACCCGGTCGCGCCGCCTGCCGTCGGTGTCGCGCAGATCCACACCCAACCGGACGCGGCTGGGAATGCTGTTAATGGCACCCGGATGCACCTCGCAGATCCCCACAGTCGCCACGGTATCGGCCGATCCCGAGTGCCGAGCCGCGCTCTCGATCTTCAGAGTCAGCTCCGCAGCCGCACACAGGGCATCGTGCCGATCGGGCATCAACACGCCGCCGGCATGTCCGCCCAGACCTTCCACCGTGATGAAGAAGCTGGAGGGCCCAACAATACTGGTGACAATGCCGATTGGAATTTCTTCGCGCTCGAGGATCGGCCCCTGTTCGATGTGCAGTTCGACGAATCCGGCGTAGGGGTGGCCAGATAACCGTACCGTCGCCAGATCCCCGGCAAAACCCGCCTGGGTTCTCGCGGTCCGCAGCGTCTCGCCGTTGTTTCCGCGCAGCGCATCGTCCGCATCCGCCGTCAGCACCCCCGCCAGCAACCGACTTCCTATGCACCCCACGCCGAAACGCGTGGGCTCTTCCGCAGTGAACTGAATCAGCTCAATCGAGCGTTGGGGCTGAAAGCCGCTTTGCTGCAGGGCTCGAATCGCCTCGAGGCCGCCCAGCACACCCACGACCCCGTCGAATTTTCCCGCA
>DATJNE010000119.1:0-23924 GCA_035508305.1 Acidobacteriaceae bacterium
CTGTGGCGCTAAGAGGCGGGTGATATCGGCATCTCGGAACATTCGGTTGTTTGGGGTTCCGGGGCTGAAGCCCGCGATGGGGAGGGCGCTGATTTCCCCGGCCTGAAGGCCGGGGCTTTTACCGTCGTGCTGCTGCGCAGCACCTTAGGTGCAAAGAGGGCGTCGGCATTGGGGCCGTAAGATCGTCGTCGACACGCCCGGATTGTAGCCTGCTTCTCCGCGCATGGGCGTTCTCTATTTGTGAATGCGCGCGGCGACGGCGTCGGGGTCGAAGCCATCGGGCGGCGGCGAGACGTTGTATGCGGCTTTGAAGATGAAGCGCTGGCTGGTCATGTCGCCGTTGTGCAGGCGGGTGATGGTGAAGGGAGTCTGGATGCCGCCGATGGTGTGGTAGTCGTCGTACTCCTCCACTTCCTCGTTCTTGTCTTTGTAGACGGGGTCGCGCCAGTAGTAGGTGCGGCGGAGGGGCAGGTGGCTCATGGCGTCGATCTGGATGGTGATGGTGTCGTTGTCGGCGTTGAGGAGGGTGACCTGCTGGGCGAGGTGGCGCTCGGCGAGGGACTGGCCCTCGAACATCAGGATGGTTCCGGGCTGGTTCATCCACACATGGACGGCGGCTTCGATGGAGTGATTGCGGCGGCGGACGATCTCGGCGCACTGGTCTTTGGGGAGAGGATTCTTACCGCGGAAGGTGATCTCCCAGCAGGACGAGCCGGAGAAGATCTGGGTCCAGTTGTGCTTGTCGGATTTTCCCTCGGTGAGGTCGATGCGCTCGGCGGATGGGGTGCGCCAGTCCCAGTAGCGAATGGTGGCGCCGGTGGGCTTGCCCTGATAGAAGGCGGCGATGCGGCCTTCGGCGTAGGCGTTCTGCTGGTTGAGCCACTGCTGGCCGCCGAGGGCCTGGACCATGGCGTCGAGGATCTGGCGCGCTTTTTGCGCGCTGGCGTCCTCGGCAGGGGAAGCGGAAGCCGAGAAGCTGGACGCGGGGGGCGCGTCGGGCGAGGCGGTTTGCGCGTGGATGGAAAGGGCGCAGCAGAGCAGCAGCAGGAAGGGGATCTTTCGCATGGGTTAACCGGCTAAAACGGCTCCTCCATTCACATTGACGATTTCTCCGGTCATAAAGCCAGCAAGGGGCGTGCACAAAAAGAGGATGGGACCGGCAATTTCGAGGGGATCGGCGGGGCGGCGGAGGGGGATGAGGGAGACGAAGCGGTCGCGGTGGAGCGGATCGCCGAGCGCCGGGGCGGACATGTCGGTGTCAACCCAGCCGGGGGCGACGCAGTTGACGCGGATGCCCTGGGGAGCCAGCTCGGTGGCGAGGCCTTTGGTCATGCTGATGATGGCGCCCTTGCTGGCGGCGTAGTCGGCGTGGAAGGCTTCGCCGCGCTGGCCGGCGGTGGAACTGATGAGGACGATCTCCCCTTTGCTGTGGCCGGCCGGGACGGCATGCGGCGTTGGCGTCGAGAGCTGTTGCTGCATCTGCGCCACGGCGGACTGGACGAGGCCGAAGACGCTGTCGAGGTTGATGGCGAGGGTGTTGCGCCATTGCGCGTCGGACAGGCTGGCGACGGAAACTTCCTGCGGCTCCCAGATGCCGTGGTTGGCAACGAGGATGTCGAGGCGGCCGAAGGCTGCGACGGTGCGGCGAACCAGGGAGCGGCCATCCTCGGGCGAGGAAAGGTCCTGGGCGAAGGCGGCGCAGGATGCCGGACCGCCGCAATCGGCGGCGAGCGCCTGGGCGGCGTCACGCGCGCTGCGGTAGTTGAAGGCGACGCGGGCTCCGGCCTGGCGGAAGAGGCGAACGCAGGCGGCGCCGATGCCGCGGGAGCCTCCGGTGATGAGGGCGACTTTGCCCTCGAGGGAAAGGGCGACGGAGGGCGCGGCGGAAGCGGCAGCCGGGGGCGCAACTGGGGACATGGAAACAGAGTAGCGGAGGCGGAGGGAATTTTTCTTTGCGGGGGGCGGGCGTGGGTTCCCTGGGGAACGCGAAGGGCCATCCAACTGAGTGGTTCTCCGCGACGCGGAAAGCGGCAGAGGGGAGGGGGATGGCGGAGGGCAGAGGCAGGCGTCCTTCAATGCGGAACCGGGAGCCGCGGCTGCTGCTGGAGTCGGCGGTGCTGGGGGTGGCCGGGGCGCTGAGCGCGCAGCTCTTCCTGTGGATGCTGCACGGGGCGCAGCGCATTTTTCTGACGGGGATCGCGGGATACACGCCGCCGGGGGCGGAGTCCGGGCCGTCGCAGGGGGTGATGGGGCCGCATGGGCTGTGGCTGGTCCCGCTGGTGACGACGCTGGGCGGGCTGCTGTCGGGGTTTCTGGTTTACCGGTATGCGCCGGAGGCGGAGGGTCACGGCACGGACACGGCGGTGACGGCGTTTCATCGCAGGGAGGGGATCATCCGGCCGCGGGTGCCTGGGATCAAGATGGTGGCCTCGGCGATCACGATCGGGTCGGGGGGATCGGCGGGGCGCGAGGGGCCGACTGCGCTGATCACGGCGGGAGTGGCATCGGTCTACGCGAAGCTGGCGCATCGCACGGAGGAGGACCGGCGGCTGCTGCTGCTGGCGGGAATGGCGGCGGGGCTGTCGGCGATTTTTCGCACGCCGATGGGGACCGGGGTGTTCGCGATCGAAGTGCTGTACGGGCGGATGGAGTTTGAGTCGGGGGCGCTGCTGTACACGATGTTCTCGTCGGCGGTGGCCTACACGGTGAACGGGATCTTCGTGGGGTTCGCGCCGCTTTTCCGGGTACCGGCGATTCCGACGCCGGCGCTGCGGGACTACGCGGCGTACATGGCGCTGGGCCTTGCGGCGGGCGTCGTGGGCACGGCCTTGCCCGCGGTGTTCTATGGCACGCGCGATCTGTTTCGCGCGCTGCCGGTGCCGCAGTGGACCAGGCCCGCGGTGGGCGGACTGCTGCTGGGGGTGCTGGCACTGTGGCTGCCGCAGGTTCTGGGCGGCGGGTACGGATGGATCCAGCAGGCGATCGACGGCCGGCTGGTACTGCACCTGCTGGTGCTGCTGATCTTCGCGAAGATGGCGGCTTTCGCGCTGACGGTGGGGTCGGGTGGTTCGGGGGGCGTCTTTGCGCCGTCGCTGTTTGTGGGAGCGATGCTGGGCGGGGCGTTTGCCGTGACGCTGCACCAGCTTCCGGCGGTATTCGCAGTGGTGGGGATGGCTGCTGTCTTCGGCGCGGCGGCGCGGGTGCCGGTGGCGACGATGCTGATGGTGACGGAGATGGCGGGGGGATACCATCTGCTGCTGCCGGCAGGGCTGGCGGTGATGGTGGCGTACATCCTGCAGGTAGCGCTGTCGCGGCGGCTGCGCTATCCGAGCCTGTATGAAGGGCAGGTGCCGACGCGGCGCGACTCGCCGGCGCATTATCGGGAATACATCGAGATCGCGATGAACCTGCTGGGGCGGAGGAATCTGCCGGTTGCCGATGAGCCGGGAGAGCTGGACCTGCTGCGCATGCTGCGTTCGCATGTGCGGGTTGAGCTGCCGGGGGATCGGGAGCTGAGCCTGGGCCGGGTTGGGGAGGCGAGCCCGATTGCGGCGAAGACGGTGGGCGATTTGTATCAACGGCTGAAGGATTACGACTTCGAGATCATCGCCATCCTGCGGCGCGAGCACGTGCTGTTGCCCCATCGCGACACGCTGCTGGAAGCGGGGGATCGACTGGTGCTGATCACAGCGCCGCATGCGCGCGGGCCGCTGGCGGGCTATGTGGATCCGATCGCGGAGGAACACAGGGACAGCGCAGCGGCGGAGAGTTCCGGGACAACCGAGAGAAGGAGCGGGCCATGACAGAGGTGAGTCCAGTGCGACTGAAGGAAATTCTGTTTGCGACGGACTTTTCGGAGATTGCGGCGAAGGCGCTGCCGTACGCGGCGGCCATCGCGCGCGGGTTCGATTCGACGCTGTGCGTGGTGCATGTGATTCCGCCCGAGGAGTACGCGCACATTCCCATGGCGGAGCGGGAGGGGGCGATCGTACAGCTGCGGCGCGCGGCGGAGGAGCGGGTGACGCGGCTTCTGACGGCGTCGCATTTCCGCGGCATTCGTCACGACGTTCGGCTGGATCACGGGGAGATTCTGCCGGTGCTGGCCGAAGAGGTGCAGAAGCGCGGGGCGGACCTGATCGTGCTGGGGATGCACGGACGGCATGGGCTGGGCAAGGCGATGCTGGGATCGGTGGCCGAGGAGGTGATTTGTCTGGCGGAGGTGCCGGTGCTGGTGATCGGGCCGGCGGTGACGGTGGAGCCGGAGGCCGAAGTGGCGGTGGAGCGGGTAATGTACCTGGCGGATTTCACGACGGGGTCGGGGCGCGCGCAGCACTACGCCGAGGCGCTGGCGCGGAAGTGGAAGGCGCAGCTGACGGTTCTGTATGTGGTGCGCGATATCTGGGCGGAGCCGGTCTCGACGCGGATGCCGGGCGAGGCGTACCTGCGGATGCGCCTGATCGAAGAGGGGCGCATCGAGAGCATCGACGATCTGCAGCCGGAGCTGGCGGTGGAATTCGGCGTGGCGGAGGAGTGCATTCCGGAGGCGGCGGAGAAGCGGCAAACGCAGCTGCTGGTGGTGGAGGTGCCGGCAGTGGGGCATCCGGCGCTGGCCTCGCACCTGCCGGGACCGCTGGCGTATACGCTGGCGGCGAAGGCGCGCTGTCCGGTGCTGGGGATTCGCGGGACGGTGCGGTGATGCCGGGAGCGGGCGGGGCGATGAACGGCGGGCGGCGAGGCTTCAGGCAGCGGCAGGAGCGGCGGAGATGAGCCGGTCGAGGAGGGGCGCGCGCAGAGAGTCGTCGATGAAGGCGGCTTGCAGAGCAGCGCGATTGCAGGCGAGGAACTCGGCTTCGCTCCAGGCGAAGTGCCGGCGGAGGCTGGCGTATTCGCGCTCGAGGTCGATGTTGGTGATGGTGCGGGTGTCGGTATTGATGCCGAGGGAGACGCCGGCGCGGTAGAGCCGGTCGATGGCGTGCTCGGGGTAGGTGGGTGCGGTGCGCGTTTGCACGTTGCTGGTAGGGCAGACTTCGAGGTGAATCGTTTGGCGGCGGAGATGCTCGACGAGGGCGGGATCCTCGATGCTGCGGACGCCGTGGCCGATGCGGGTGGGGGTGAAGGCGCGCAGGGTTTCCCAGACGCTGGGGGCGCCGCTGGCTTCGCCGGCGTGGGCGGTGCGATGGAGGCCGCGTTCGGCGGCGTAGCGAAAGGCGGCGACGTGGGGGTCGATGGGAAATCCGGCTTCGTCGCCGGCGATATCGAGGGCGGCGACGCGGCTGCCGCGGAACTGCTCGACGAGCCGGGCGGTGAGGAGGCTTTGCTCCTGGCTGTAGTGGCGGAGGGTGCAGAGGATGAGGCGGGCTTCGATGCCGGTGGAGCGGATGCAGTCTTCGGTGGCGCGATCGACGGCCTGGACGACGGCCTCGGGCGTGAGGCCGCGCTCGAGATGGAGCAGGGGCGCGAAGCGCAACTCCGCATAGAGGACGCGGTCGGCGGCGAGCTGCTGGAAAACGTCTTCAGTGACCGCACGCAGGGCTTCGCCGGTCTGCATCAGCTGGAAGCCGCGCGGGGCGCGGGTGAGGAAGTCGGCGAGGCTGGCGCACTGGGGAGGCGCGACGAACTCGGCATCGTATTCAGCGCGGGAGACGGAGGGGTCGAGACGGGCGACGACGTTGTAGCTGAGCGAGCAGTCGAGGTGCAGGTGGAGTTCAACTTTGGGGAGGGGGGCCATGAATCAGAGTAGCAGCGCGGGCGTGCGCGGAAATCCACCGGCGGCCGATGGCGCGGAACGGTGGCAAAGCTAACCCGGGAGCGCGGAGGAGACGGGCAGGGTGAGGCAGGAGTACGGCTCGTAGTCGTGCTGGACTTTGGGCAGGAGGCTGCGGCCGTCGAGGCCGACGATGAGGAAGGCTCCGATGAAAAACACGAGGGTCACGATGCCGGCGGCGATGACAACGGCCCCAAAGTCGACGTCTCCGCCGGGGTGGTTTGGGTGCGCATGGGGAGCAGCAGGATCGGTCATATCAAGTGGGATGCGGGAAGCCGAAGCGATGGATTCTCCGGGGTTTGCGATCAGGCCAGCTTAAGCTAGACTGATCCCATGCGTGAAGTCGGAGCTTTTGCCGCCAAGAACGCCCTCGGTGCGCTTCTCGATGAGGTCGAGCGCGGGGGCGAGATCGTGATTACGCGGCACGGCCGGGCTGTGGCACGGCTGGTTCCGGTGTCCGGCGGGATCGACCGGCCGCTCGCCCTGGAAGCTGTGGAGCGGATCCGGCGGCGGGCGGAGCAGCTGCCGGCGGCGGCGTTTCGCTGGGAGGAAGTGAAGGCGGATCGCGACCGGGGCCGTCGATGAGCCTGGTGCTGGACAGTTCGATAACGCTGGCCTGGGTCTACAGCGGAGAGACGACACCGGCGGTGCAGGAGGTTCTGGCTGTTGTTGCGGCAGGCGGGGGGTGGGTTCCATCGCTGTGGCGTCTCGAAGTCGCGAACGTGCTGGAGATGGGTGTGCGGCGCGGGCGGCACGATGCAGCGTTTCGCGATGCGACGCTGAGCGACCTGGCTCTGCTGGCCATCAGGACCGACGCGGAAAACGAGAGCCAGGCGTGGGGAGCGACCTTACGGCTGGCGAGCCGGCACGCGCTTACGGTCTACGACGCGGCGTATCTGGAGCTGGCGCAGAGACGCGGTCTTGCACTGGCTACGCTCGATGAGCCGTTGCGGGCGGCGGCGGGCGCGGAGGGTGTGACTCTGCTGGGAATGTGAAGGCGAGCGAACTGCGTCGGGTTCGTGGCAGCAAGCGCCTGTGCATCGACAGCCAGGACGGCCAGCCTCCGGTAAACTGGGGTTCTGAGCTATGTTTGAGAACCTTTCCGAGAAGCTGCAGCGCGCCTTTAAGAACCTGCGCGGGCAGGGGTCAGTGAGCGAAGAGAACATGCAGGAGGCGCTGCGCGAGATCCGCGTGGCGCTGCTGGAAGCCGACGTCAACCTCAACGTGGTCAGGGAGCTGATCGAGCACATTCGGGAGAAGGCGCTGGGGCAGGAAGTGATGACGTCGCTGTCGCCGACCGAGCAGGTGATCAAGATCGTGCGCGACGAGCTGATCGCGATCCTTGGGCGGGACACGGCGCGCTTCCAGTTTGCGTCGCGGCCGCCGACGGTGATCCTGATGGCGGGGCTGCAGGGATCGGGCAAGACGACGACGGCGGGCAAGCTGGCGGCATGGCTGCAGAAGGGCGGGCATCGGCCGATGCTGGTTTCGGTGGACGTGTATCGTCCGGCGGCACGCGAGCAGCTGCGGGTGGTGGCGACGTCGATCAAGGCGCAGATTTACCAGGGCGACGCGAAGGGTGAGGCGCCGGGAACGCCGCTGGTGGAGCGGCTGGCGAAAGAAGCGAAGCGCGAGGCGGTGATCAGCGGATGCGACACGCTGATCGTGGATACGGCGGGGCGGCTGCACGTCGACGAGCAGCTGATGGAGGAGATGACGAAGCTGAAGGCGCTGCTGTCGCCGCAGGAGATTCTGTTTATCGCCGATGCGATGACCGGCCAGGACGCGGTGAAGTCGGCGGAGGCATTTCACCGCCAGCTGAGCCTGACGGGGACGGTGCTGACGAAGATGGACGGCGATGCGCGGGGCGGGGCGGCGTTGTCGATCCGGCACGTGACGGGGCAGCCGGTGAAGTTCATCGGGACGGGCGAGAAGCCGGATGCGTTCGAGGCGTTCCATCCGGACCGCATTGTGGGGCGGATCCTGGGCATGGGTGACATCATGTCGCTGATCGAGAAGGCGGAAGAGAAGCTGGACAAGCGCAAGAGCGAGGAGTTCGCGCGCAAGGCGCTGTCGGGGGATGGGTTTTCGCTGGAGGATTTTCGCGATCAGCTGCGGCAGATCAAAAAGCTGGGATCGATGGAGAGCATTCTGAAGATGCTGCCGTCGGTGGGGCCGCTGGCGGGGATGCAGCAGATGGCGGGGCAGGTGGACGAGAAGCAGTTCTCGCGGGTGGAAGCGATCATCAACTCGATGACGCCGAAGGAGCGGAACAACCACGAGATCATTTCGGGGAGCCGGCGGAAACGGATCGCGAACGGGTCGGGGACGACGGTACAGGAAGTGAACCAGCTGCTGCGGCAATATGCGCAGATGCGGAAGATGTTCAAGGGGATCGGGAAGGGCGGGGGTTTGCTGCAGCGGCGGGCGATGGGGATGCTGGGGGGGATGCGGGGGCGGTGATGCGCGGGTGCAGCGGTCAGCGTTCAGCGATCAGTTATCTAATCGAAGAGCTTCCGGTCCACGTTCGAGCCGATGCGCGTTTTGCGGGCGGGCGGGGCGGAGAGGATGCCAAGCAGGTCGCGCAGTTCGCTGCGCACCTTTTGCAGTTTGGCTTTGACGCGGACCGGGCTGGCTCCGCCTTCGATCAGCGGCAACTGCGGCGAATGGGAGCGCAGCTCGCGGGCTTCCTGGGCGAGGACCTGGCGGGCTCCGGCGATGGTGTAGCCCTCGGCGTGGAGGAGCCTGCGGACGCGGAGAGCCATCTCGACATCGCGCTTGCGGTAGAGGCGCTGGCCGGTGCCGCTTTTGTTGGGGCGCATCTGGGGGAATTCGGTTTCCCAGAAGCGCAGGACGTAGGTTTCGACGCCGCAGAGACGCGCGACTTCGCCGATGCGGAAATAGAGCTTGTCAGGGATGATGGGTTCGTGCCGGGGCCGGCGCTGCGCTGCATGTTTGGGCATCGAAAATCGGCGCGGAGCCGCGCGAGGCGCGGCTCACTGCCCGCAGTATAGGTCACGCGACGGCACGCCTGGCAAGAATGTGGAAAAAGTATCAGCGATTGTTTCCGACCGGCGTGCGCGCGGGGCTCTTTGCCGGAGCGGCGCGGAGATACTGCACGGGCCAGGAGCTTGCTTCTCCCAGAGCTGCGGCGGCATGGAGCGGCCAGTAGGGATCGCGGAGGAATTCGCGCGCGATGAAGATGAGGTCCGCCTGGCCGGTGCGGAGGATGTGCGCGGCCTGCGCGGGGCCGGTAATCATGCCGACGGCGCCGGTGAGGATGCCGGTCTGGTTGCGGATCGCCGCAGAGAACGGTGTCTGGTATCCGGGGCCGAGGATCATCGCAGCGCCGAGGACATTGCCGCCGGAAGAGACGTCGATGAGATCGACGCCGCGCTCGCGCAGCAGCGGAGCCAGGCGCACGGACTGCGGCAGATCCCACGCCGCTTCAGGGCCTGAGTTCTCCACCCAGTCGGTGGCAGAGATGCGGACGAAGAGCGGGCGCTCGCGGGGCCAGACCTCGCGGACGGCGGAGACGACTTCGAGCAGCAGGCGAACGCGGTTCTCGAAGCTGCCGCCGTACTCGTCGGTGCGCTGGTTGCTGACCGGGGAGAGAAATTCATGGAGCAGGTAGCCGTGGGCGGAATGAATCTCGATGACGTCGAAGCCGGCGCGATCGGCGCGGACAGCGGCGGCTCTGAAGGCCTGGGCGATGGCCGCGATGCCGGCGCGGTCCAGCTCGCGGGGCTGCGGGTAGTTGGGGGCAAAGGGGATTGCGCTGGGCGCAGCGACCGGCCAGCCGCCGTTCTCGGGAGCGATGACGCCTTCGCCGCTGCCGGGGCGATAGGTGCTGGCTTTGCGGCCGGCATGGGCGAGCTGAATGCCGGCGTGCGCGCCCTGGGCGTGGAGGAACGCGGTGATGCGGGCGAGCGGCGCGATGTGTTCCTCCTTCCAGAGGCCGAGGTCCTGGGGACTGATGCGGCCTTCCGGCGTGACGGCCGTAGCCTCCGTGAAGACGAGGCCCGCGCCGCCGACGGCGCGGCTGCCGAGGTGGACCAGATGCCAGTCGTTGGCAAAGCCGTCTTCGCAGGAGTACTCGCACATGGGGGAGACGACGATGCGGTTGGAAAGTGTCAGCGAGCCAATTTGCAGAGGCGAGAAAAGATGGGCAGGGGTCTGGGCAGTCATGCAGGTTTTTTGATGAGCAAGAGCGGGATTCGTCGCAGGTGCAGAGTACAGCGAGGCGGCGCGATGCGCGGGGCGGGATTGGCGGGGGAGGTCAAGCCGCGTCTCGCGCAAGAAAAGAGAGGCTTCGCTCGGATACGAAGCCTCTGCGGAGAGCCGGGTATGTGGGGGAGGGCTGACCTGAGGTTGCCTCCGTTGGAGCTCTTCTCCCTGAGCCGCGGATGCCAACCCTCTACAACATCCTGGCCGATAGCCGTTAAGCCATCAACAGGTTGGGGCTGGCTGGCAGATAAGTCAAGAAAAAAATGCGGGGCGGGAATTTAAATCGCTCGTCTGCCCGGTGCGCGATGCGAGAAAAATGGCGGATTCAGGCTTCTTTCGCGGGTCCGCGGGGAGAATCCGGCTTGCTACGGGCCGGCAGGAGTTGGCAGCGCTGGGGCGTGACGGGCCATTCGTCGCCCCGCGCGGTGCGCCAAAAAGCAAAGATCCCGCTCCCCTGGAGAGGAGCGGGATCGAATCGGGCTCTGCCTTACTGGACGACCGAGGTGATGCCCAGGGTGTGGATCTGGCTGCTGGCGGTGCCGGTGACGCTGACCGCGTAGGTGCCAGGCGTCGCGGAGCTGCTGGCGGTTACGGTGAGGGTGACCGCGACCGAGGCGTTGGTGGGGGAAGCACCGCTGCCGCCGGTACCGCCGGTCCCACCCGTTCCGCCGGAGCCGCCGGAGCCGCTGCCGCCGCTGGAACTCGATCCGCCGCCGCAGCCGACGCCGAAGCCGATGATGCAGGCGAAGAGGATCAGGCTGAGCATGTTCCTCCAGCCGCGCCGGCGGGCCGGGACGGCGAAGAGCAGGACGCAGGCGAAGACCGCGCCTCCGCCGGTGAGCAGCAGGGTGTGCCGGTTGGCCGGTTTGCCAGGAAGGTTGCGCCGGTCGAGGCTGGCGGTGGTCGAGGAGGTGAGCGAGACGGAACTCTGACTGAGGGAGCAGGTGACGCCGGTGGGCGATCCGAGGACCGTGCAGCCGAGGTTCACCGATCCGCTGTAGCTGTTGGTGGGGGTGACGTAGACGGTGGCGGTGCCCGCGGTCCCGCCGTGGGTGGAGGTGACGATGCTGGTCGACGAGGTCAGCGCAAAGTCGGAAAGCGGATTGGAGATCGAGCTGCTGTTATTCAGGGTGGTTGCCGAACCGGCGTAGTTGGTGTCGCCGCTGTACTGCAGGGTGACGATGTTGGCGCCCTGGAAGAGATTCTGGCTGGTGAGCTGGCCGGAGAAGGTGGAGCTATCGCCGGAGCCGGGGACGAGGACGAATTCCGCCGAGGTGCCTTCACCGGAGGGGAAGACGTAGATCAGGCCGGTGGGCGCGGGATGACCGCTCTGTCCGGTGACGGTGCCGGTGACGGTGATGCTGGTGGTGGGAGAGATGCTGCCCGTCATGTTCGCGGAGACGGTGGAGGCCAGCAGGGTGGAGGCAGCCGTCATGGTGATGGAACCGCTGCCGGAGACCGTGTTGTAGTTGCCGTCACCCGCGTAGCTGAAGGTGAGGGTATAGGTTCCGGCGGCGGTCGTGGAGGGAATCGTGAGGACTGCGACGCCGACGGGCTGGCCGTCGGATGGATCGGTTCCGCCGGAGAGGGTCAGGGTCTGCGAGCCGCCGCTGATGACGCTGGAGGGACCGGTGATCGTCACACTGCCGGTGGGCGGCAGAACCGTGGTGCTGGCGCCGATACCGTAGGTGCTGGCGACGGTGTCGTTCGCGCTGTTTTCAATGAGGACGTCGAAGTAGGTTGTCTGCCCGCCCTGGAACGTCGTCGTGGAGCAGGTGGTGCTGGGGCACTGGTTCGACGCGCCGGCGTAGACGTCGGGGGTGTCCTTGACGACGGTGAAGGTGATGGCGGAGGCAGAGGACTTGTTGTAGCTGGCATCGCCGGAGTAGCTGGCGGTGACGGAATGGCTGCCGACGTAGAAGGGCGCGTTGAACTCGGCGTCGCCTTCGGCGTTCAGGGTCGCGGTGTTGATGGTGGTTCCGTTATCGGCAAAGGCGACGGTGCCGGTGGGAGCGCCATAGGTCTGGCACGTAGCGGCCGTGCTGCTGGAGGTGACGCAGTTGTTGTAGAAGGTGGTGCCGTAGATCTGAGCGGCCAGCAGCGCCTGGGTTCCGTAGGGCACGCTGGTGTTGCCGGAGGAGATGGAGACGGCGTTGGAGTATGACGTTGCCGCGTTGAGGACGTTGAAGTAGGTTGTGCTGGCTTCGGGGTTGACGGTGATCTGGGTTTTCGCGGAGGTGCTGGCGGCATTGGTTCCGTCGCCGCTGTACTGACCCCAGACGTTGTAGGTGCCGCCGGGGAGATAGTTGACGTTACTCGCGGAGAAGGAGCCGTTGCTGAGCGCGTAGACGGCCTGGCCCTGCTGCACGGGCAGGGTGGTATCGGCCATCAGAGCTACATTGCCGGTGGGGGTGCCGGTGCCGGTGACCGATCCGCTGACCGTGATGGCAGTGCCGTGCGCAAACGAGGTGGACGAGGGCGTGAGGGTAGTGGTCGTTGATTTGAAGGTGACGTTGCCCCAGTCGGCGACGAGGGTGGCGGCATCGACGGAGCCCAGCCCGGTGGCGAGGTTATAGCCGGCCGCGGCGTTGTATTCCGGGGTCGTCCCGGTGCCGATCTGGCCCTCGGTGATGCCGTCGAAGGTGATGGGGTTCGAGACGGCGATGCAGCTCGGAGTGGAAAGCTCGCAGGGGACGGAGTTGGTGCCCACGGTGATGTCGTGGAAGGCGGCGGGGTCCTGGGATTTCAGGGGATAGAGGACGAAGTCGGCCTGACCCTGGCGGCCGTATTTTTCATTGACGAGGGCCATGATGCCGGCAAAGGTGGGCGCCGAGGCGGACGTGCCGCCGACGCCGGTGATCTGGACGGGGCCGCTGGAGTTCGCCTGGCAATCGCCGTCGGCATAACAGGTGGCGTAGTAGCTGTAGTTGGGGCCGTCGGCGGCGAAGAGGGCGACGTCGGGCAGATCGCGAACGCTGTCGGAGGGGACACCGGTACCGGTTTGCCAGGAGGGTTTGGGATAGCCGGTGAGGGCGCCGAGGCAGGCGCCGGTGGTCTCGCTGTAGCCGGCGGCACAGACGGCCGCGCTGCTGGCGCCGCCGCTGCCCCCGCCGATGGTGGTCACGCCGTAGGCGTTGAGGTAGTTTGAGGCGTCGAGACCATACTGGCTGTTGTTCCAGGGCTGCTCGGGGATGTGCGAGAGAAGGGTTACGCTGGGCGAGTTGGAGCCGGTGGTGTTCCAGTAGGCGCCGAGGTCCGCGAGGGTGAGGGTCTGGTAGTTGCTGTAGTAGAAGTCGGTGCCGCCGACGGCGACGTCATAGGGTGTGGAGGCAAAGCCGCTGACGTTGGCGCCCAACACGGCAAACGCCTGGGAGTCGGGATCGTCGCAGCCGGCCGAGCCGTCGTCGCCGGTGGAGATGGTGACGGTGATTCCCTGGGCGGCGGCCTGTTCGGTAAGGCTTTCGAGGAAGGGATTGGTGGAGCCGAGGTCCGACTCGCAGTCGCCGAAGCTGACGCTGATGACGGGGGCGAGGTTGCTGTAGATGGCGTGTTCGGCGGCCAGGTAGAGGCCGCTTTCGAGGGCGGTATCGGCGGCGATCACCAGGTCGATGGTGGCCTGGGGCGCGACGGCGCCGGACCACTCCACGTCGAGATAGGCTTCGCCGGAGGCGTAGTTGGGACCGTCGGGATCGTTGATGCCGTCGACGCCGGGATCATTGCCGTCGATGATGACGTTGGGTGGGTTGGCGGGAAGGCCGAAGAGAGTGCGGAACTGATTGACGAGGTCGACGTTGATGTTCGACTCGTTGATGATGGCGATGGTTTGGCCGGTGCCGTCGTAGGTGGTGCCGGTGTATTTAGGGTTCAGGGCGGGGTTGGGCAGGTCGTACTGCACGCCCCAGTCGCCGGGCGTGATGGCGAAGTTGACGCCGTTGATGGTGGGGTAGCCCTCGCCGCCGTTGACGGTCCACTCGGGTTTGGCGGTGCCGGTTTTGGGATCGTAGCTGGCCTGGCCGAGGATGCGCTCATGGCTCTTGAGGCGGAAGTTGTTGAGCGAGACAAAGCCGCCGACGACCGGCGAAAGGGCCGCGGGAATCTGCGGGTCGCTGGCCGCGGCGTAATGCATATTGCCGTTGACCTGGTATCGATGGATCTGCGTGTGGAAGGCGCTGCGCAACTCGGAGACGGTACCGGAGAATTCGATGACCTGACGGCCCGGCTCGACGCCGTCGACCTCAAAGCCGTGCGACGAGAGCCAGGATTCGATGGTGGCGATGTCCTGATCGGAGGGACCGAAGCGCTGGCCGAACTGATCGGGGGTGAGCCACTGGTGGTAGCTGGCGTTGCCCGGCGTGTGCAGATCGGCGATGAACTGCTTCAGGGAGCTTTCCTGGGCGGCGCTGCGCTTCAGCACGAGGTGGAGGTGGGCGAGGGGCATGGAATCCGGCGCCGCACCGCGATCGTTGGAGGCATTCGCCAGCGGGTGCACGTAGCCGTGCAGGGTGACGCGGGAGTTTTCGTCGATGGGGCTGACGATGCGGCTGGGAACCGCCATCTGGGCGGTCTGCGCGGAGAGCGCGGCAGCGAAGGCAGCCAGGGAGGCAAGAATTGCGACGGGGCGAATCAAGCGGGCGACGGAGGGAGACATGGCCATCCTTTGGAAAGGCGAGAGAGAAAATTCATGCGCCGCGACGCATTGCGGCGGGCACGACCAGGGAGCTCTGCGGATCGACGCGTTCCATCATAATCCTGCTTTTGTGAACGCTGCCTCCGCAGAAACCGGCGGTTTTTCATCATCTGGCAATCGACCTCAGCGCCGGCGAGGGACGGGTTTCGGGCCGCGGAATCCCAGGGGAGCAGGAAGCATTCGGAAGCCAGAAGGCGACCTGGACCACAGGCGCTGCGATGCATTAGACAGGGCTGGGGGGGATTAGTTGCGGTGGCGGGAAAGAAAACCGGGAGCGGGACGGGGTCAGTCACTGCCGTCACGATGATTCAGGTTGATCCATCGGCCGTTCTCGAAGTAGCGAACGGCGAGCGAGCGCTCGAGGCGAGCGTCGTCGATGGCATCGTGGTCGATGTTCATGCCGCGGCGGAGCTCCGGGGAGGCGCGCAGTTCGGCCGCGGAGCGGACCGCGATGCCCCAGGCGGAACCGTAGATCGAAGCTCCGGGCTCGGCGCCGAGCCACGCGGAGTCGGGCTGGGTGTGCAGGGCGAGGGGGGCGTCGAACTGGCCGGCAAAGAACACGTAGAGGGTGGTGGCTTCCTGAGAGGAGCAGAGCGCGGCCCAGTCCCTGCTGCCGGGGGCGCGGAAGGCGCCGTGAATCACGTTTTCGGGCGTCTGGGCCTCGAAGCTCTGCGGGATCATGCAGTGGTGGAGGCGAAGCTGCTCGGCCACGGGCGGCGGCAGGTCGGGAAAGGAGGCGATGGGGAGCAGGCGAATGCGGTAGGGGACGTGGGCGCCGTCGGCGGAGAGCCCTTCGCCGTTTTCGACGCGTTCGGCGTTGACGCCGGACGCCTGGTCGGGGAGCGGATTGGGAAGGGGGAGCTGCGTGGGAGCCGTAAGCACGAGGGAGAGAGCGACGGCTGCAGCCGCGTGTTTCATCGCGATCCGAGAATGTTGGGGTAGGAGTTGTCGTCCAGCCAGGCGGAAGCGGAGCGGAGCAGGTCGTGGAGGTAGGCGAGGGCGGGCTCGGGGAGGCGCACGACGAAACGCGGCTCGCGAAAGTCGTCGACTTCCGGAATGGCCGCCAGATTGTCGAAGAAGGTCTCGTCTTCGGGCGGCTGGTCGGCCGGATCGCCCTGAATGCCGATGGCGAGGCCCTCGCGAAACCAGTAGTTCAGCCCGACCAGGCGCCGGTCGAGGCGCTGAAAGGCGGGGGGGAAACGAACGAGGCGGAGCCAGGCGTCGAACATGGCCAGCACGCCAGGGATTTCGTCGGCGTCGGCAAAGGTGCAGACGGCCCGTTCGCCGTCGCTCATCCAGATTTCGAGGCCTTTGGCGAAGCTGCCGCTGCCGGGTTCGATCTCGCGCTCCTCGAGGGCGGTGCCAGGGTCCTCCTCCGCGTCCACGACCACGCCGGTGTCGACATCGATGGGCCGGGGCGGGTCGGTGAGGTTCACGGCGAGAACGGCGGAGACGCGCATGCGATTGCGCAGGTGGCCGTCGGCGTGGCCCGGAGCTTCGGCGATGCAATTGCGGCGCAGCACGGCGGCGCCGGGCTTTTCCAGCAGAGCACGCAGCCGCGTGGCAGGCAGAGGGTTGGGCAATGCCGGCACTTTCATTTCCAGACAGGCCATTCGACTCCTCGCAACGGGTGGCTGACTGGAAAGTATACGCAAGGCGGCTTGCGGGTTGACGCGAATCGGGAGGGGATTGATGCGGCGGGACCGGCAGCGGCCTGTGCTTTGGCTGATCCGCCCGGGGCAATGTTTTGCACTCGCCCACCTGGCCTCTGCGAAAATGGTGACTGCGGTGCGCGGTAGGCGCTGCGCCTGTGCGGGGGCCGAAGGAGTTCTGAGAAATCCATGCGACTGGGAATCGTCATCATGGCTGCGGGCAAGGGCACGCGGCTGAAATCGAAGCGCGCCAAGGTGCTCCATGAGATCGGGGGGCGGCCGCTGCTGCGGCACGTGATTGCGGCAGCGGCCCAGGTCGTGCCACCGCACGACATCGTGGTGGTGGTGGGCCATCAGGCGGAGGCGGTGAAAGCGGCGGTGGGCGACACCGGCGTGCGCTTTGCGCTGCAGTCCGAGCAGCGCGGGACGGGGCATGCGATCCAGATCGTCGAGCCAGGAACGCGCGACTACGAGGAGCTGATCGTGCTGTCGGGGGATGTGCCGCTGCTGCGTCCGGAGACGATTCGGGCGATGCGCGATTTTCACCTTGAAGAGCGCGCGACCATGACGATTCTCACGGCCGAGCCGGCCGATCCATTCGGCTATGGGCGCGTGATCCGCCGGTCGCCGGGCGGGGCGGAGGTCGACGCGATTGTCGAACAGAAGGCGCTCGGGCCAGGACAGGAAAAGCTGCGCGAGATTAACTCGGGAATCTATGCGTTCCGGCGTGAAGCGCTGTTCGGTCACATCGGCCAGCTGAACGCGGAGAATTCCCACCGGGAGCTGTACCTGACGGACATGGCGCGGATCCTGCACGATGCCGGGGAACGGGTGGTGGCGCTCCGGGCGGCGCAGCCGGAAGAAGTGCTGGGCGCGAACACCATCGCGGAGATGATGAATCTGGATCGCGAGATGCGTCTGGCCAAGGCGCGGCGACTGATGGCGGAGGGCGTGACCATCCTGCAGCCGGGGACGGTGATGATCGATGCCGGCGTGGAGATCGGGGCGGACACGGTGATCGAGCCGTTCGTCCAGCTGCTGGGGGAGACGCGCGTGGGCAGCGATGGCCGCATCCGTTCGTATTCGGTGATCGAAAACTCGACGCTGGGAGACCGGGTGGAGGTTCTGCAGTCGTGCGTGATTGCCGAGTCGCAGATCGACAAAGGGGCGCGGATCGGGCCGCTGGCGCATCTGCGGCCGGGCTGCCACATCGGCGAAGGCGCGCACATCGGCAACTTTGTCGAGGCCAAGAAGACGCATCTGGGCAGGGGTTCGAAAGCCAACCACCTGACCTACCTGGGAGACGCAGAGATCGGCAGCGGGGTGAACATCGGGGCGGGCACGATCACGTGCAACTACGACGGCGTGGCGAAGCACAAGACGGTGATCGGGGACCGGGTCTTCATCGGCAGCGACTCGGCGCTGGTGGCGCCGATCGTAATTGGCGAAGGAGCCTACGTGGGGGCGGGATCGACGATTACGACGGATGTTCCACCGGATGCTCTGGCGGTGGCGCGCGGGCGACAGGTGACGAAAGAGGGATGGGCGAAGAATCGCCGGGCGCAGCAGGAGGCGCGCAGGGCGGAACTGAGCGAACAGAAATCGGCGAGCGGGGATTAAGGGCGGTCAGGCGGCCTGGCGGCCGCAGTCGCCTATGGCAGCCAGCTCGGCGCGGAGCCGCATTCTCGCCGTCAGGGCAGTACGCAGCACCGCTGTGCTGGTCGTGTTGAGCAGACCGGCCACATGGGAAGCGGAATAGCCCTCCACATCCATGAGCAGGAAAACGATGCGCTCCGCGGAGGGAAGAAAGCGGATGGCATCTTCCAGTTCTGTGCGCAGGATGTTGCTGCGCCGGGGAAGCAATCCGGTAGCGGGAGCGGGCAGGGGGGCCTCTTCGACCAGAACGCGCTGGTCGCGGAGCTGATGGAGGAGCGCGGCATCGATCACGGCGCTGTCCGGCTCATCTTCGGCGAGAAAGGCGCGGATGAAGGCTCCGCGCAGAATCTCTTCGGCTTCCAGCTCGCTGCCGGTCATGTAATAGGAAACGGAGAAGACGCGGTGGCGATGACTCTCGTAGATATCGCGCTGCCTCTCTTCGAGGCACTGCACGGCCATCTCTCTCGCTTCCATCTTCGCCAGGTGGCGATCGATTTCAAACAGCATGATGTGAGCCGTTCAAGGTAAGCCGATCAGGGGATTGACGACGGCAAAAGAAGCTTAACACGAACCTTGGATGCAGGATTACCCCGTTTGGGGGAGGGAGGGAAGGGCGATTTTCGCGCAAAATATTCTTTTGCAGTCAGTTGTGGCTCCGGAACAGGGACAACACGGGCAGATCGACCTTCCCGATGCGGAAGGATGCGCGGAGAGGTGACCCGAAACGGTCGCGTCTGGTTCCACGTTCCGGGAATTGCCGGGGACGAGCAAATCCGCCAGGGTACGATAAAGCGGAATTTCAGGGGTCCTGGGCACAATCAGCAACTGAAGCAGCGATGAGTCAAGCCATCAGGCTGGAGGGGCAGTGGCGTCAGAGCGGATCCTGATCGTGGATGACGAGCCGTACGTTCGCACTCTGATGGCTGCGATGCTGGAAAAGTCCAACTACACGCCGGTGCTGGCATCGAATGGTCTGGAAGCGATCGAGCATCTGGAGCGGGACCCGCCCTACGATCTGATTCTGTCCGACATCGTGATGAACGGCCTCGATGGCATCGGCCTGCTGGAGCGGATCCGCGAAGCGCAGCCGGATACGCCGATGGTGATGGTGACGGCGATCCACGATGTGGGCGTGGCCATCTCGGCGATGCGCAAAGGGGCGTACGACTACCTGCTCAAACCATTTGAGAAAGAGCAGCTGCTGGTGACGGTGCGGCGCGCTCTGGACTATCGGCGCCTGGTACAGCAGAACTCGGTGTACCGGCACAACCTGGAGCAGCTGGTTTCGGCGCGCACGGAGATGCTGCGCCAGGCGATGGCCGATCTGGAGCGCTCCTACGACATCACGCTGGAAGCGCTGGGCGACGCGCTGGATCTCAAGGATGCCGAGACGGAGGGACATTCCCGCCGCGTGACGGCCTACACGATAGCGCTGGCCCGCCACTGCGGGGTGGAAATGGCGCAGACGCGGGTGATTGCGCGGGGCGCCTTTCTGCACGACATCGGCAAGATGGCGATCCCCGATGCCATCCTGCTGAAGCCGGGCAAGCTGGACCCGGAAGAGCAGCGGGTGATGCGCGAACACTGCGCGCGGGGCTACCAGATCCTGCGCAAGATTCCTTTCCTCGAGGAAGCGGCGGACATCGTGTACGCGCACCAGGAGCACTACGACGGCAACGGCTATCCGCGCCACCTGAAGGGCGACGATATTCCGCTGGGGGCGCGGATTTTCGCGATTGCGGACACGGTGGACGCCATCACCTCGGACCGGCCCTACCGCAAGGCGCGCTCCTATGACGTGGCGCGCGCGGAGGTGGAGCGCTGCGCCGGAACGCAGTTCGATCCCACCATCGTCGACGTCTTCCTCGGGCTGCCGGACAGCCTGTGGGAGGATTTGCGCAACGAAATGAGCCGCCATCCGCGCTTCTCTCCGCTATCATTTGCAGGGGCGATCGAAGATCTGAAAGTGTGAGACTGCGAATGCCTGAAGCCCGGAGCGTGGAGCAGGAACCATGCCAGTCCTGGAAGACAGAGTGGTCGCAGCACGAATGAAGACGATGCCACAGTGGATTCTGGAGCGCGGCGAACTGGTGCGGCGCTTCGAGTTCCGGAACTTCGTCGAGGCGATGCATTTTGTGAACAGCGTGGCCGAGCTGGCGGAGGGGGCCGGGCATCACCCGGACATCGATATCCGCTACAACAAGGTGCGGCTGGCGCTGATCAGCCACGATGCGGGCGGCCTGACGGAGCGGGACTTCGACCTGGCGGCGGCGATCGACGGCCTGGGCTGAGAGCCCGGGGACGAGGCGGAGCTCCCCGGTCCGCCGCAACTTTTATTCCTCTTCGTCGTCTGGTGGAGGAGAAGGGGCCGGGTTCTGGCGCAGGCCGGAAAGGGTCTTGCGGTTCCAGAGGACGACGGCGAGGCCGCCGACCAGGGCGGAACCGGCGATGATCATGCCGGTCACGAAGGCCCTGAGTCCGGGGTTGGGCGAGGTTCGTTGCGGCTGTTGTGGTGGTTCGGACATTAGAATCAGCAGCGTGGGAGCGATTTTGGAGAGGAATCAACCCCACTGGAAATATTAAATTGTGTATGAGGCTTGTGCATTCGGGGCATCAGGATTACACTATTTTGGAGATCGAGGGATGAAGGCTTTCCCTGCCGCCGTTCGAAATATTTGATTCTCGGCGGTCGCGATCGGGCATCTGAACTATTGAGAGTTTGAGCCAGAACGGCGACAGAGAATTCGCCGCTGGCGAGCAAGTTTATAAGTTGCGTCACTGGCCTCCCGGCACGGACAAAATAACGTTCGTGCCGTCTTTTTTTGACCGGGAGGGCTTTCGGCGGATGCTCACGGTTGTTTCAGTTTTCTCGTTTCCTCCCGCAGCAACTCCACGGTCTGAGTAACCCAGCGCTGAATGGTCTTCCTTTGCGCGGCGGTGTACTGGTGGGCGATCTCGTCCATTCCGCGCAGCAGGGACGCGAAGACGGGGCGGATGCGTTGTTGCAGCCGGCCGAGGTTGCCGGGCTGGACGATGAAGCTGCGCCGGTCGGCGGGGTTGGCGGCGCGCCGGGCGTAGCCGGCCCGTTCCAGACGGTCGACGATGCCGGTGACGGCGCCGGTGGTGAATCCGGAGAGGTGGGCGAGGCGGCCGGCGGTCATGCTGCCATGCCTTTCGAGGAGGCCGAGGCACTTCCAGTCGGCGACGCTCATGCCGAGATGGGAAGCGATGGCCGCGTGGAAGGAGACCACCGCATCGCTGAGCTCGCGATCCAGCGAAGCCGCACCGGGAGACGGGGAGGACGGGAATGGGGAGGATCTTCTCGCAGGTCTCTTAGGCATGAGATACTCGTACTCAAGATAGTGTATCAATGAGCGTTCACTTCCTCCTGCCCGGGATCGCGTTTCCGCACCTTCGCCGCTCCGGCGCGGTTCTTTTCGCTCTGCTCTGGGTGGCCGCCGCGCCGGGGCCTGTGCAGGCAGCCGGTCGGGAGACGGCGGCAGGGGTGCGCGTCGAGGGGCCGGGCGAGGCGCCCCACCTGTTCTTCGCCTGCTGCGATCAGGGGATGGCGGCGGCGCAGAAGCTCTTTGCCGATCGCGCCGTGATGACCGGTCTGCAGGCGCTGCACGCCGGTCTGGCGGTGGCCGTTCCGGATGCCAGCGCGGAGCGGGCCCAGCTGGTGCAGCGGCTGAATGCGGCCGGGATTCCCGTCGTCGCGTGGATCGAGCTGCCTTCCGATGGAACCTACATCAACGCCGGAGATGTGCCGCAAACCAAGGCCGCGGTTGCCGCGTTCGAGCAGTGGAGCGATCGCTACGGGCTGCACTGGCAGGGAGTCGGGCTCGACATCGAGCCGAACTTCAGCGAGCTCGGGCGCCTGCGCGGGCATCCCTGGCGGATGGTGCGCCTGCTGGCCTCCCGCTATGTCGATCGGGCGCGCGTGTTTCGCGCGCGCAGCTCCTATGCGGAGCTGATCCGGCAACTCCACGCGCGCGGTTACCGGGTGCAGACGTATCAGCTGCCGTTCATCGTCGCCGAGCGCGAGGAACACTCGACGCTGATCGAGCGGCTGCTCGGCGTGGTCGATGTGCACGGCGACGAGGAAGCCATCATGCTGTACACCAGCATGGTGCCGGAGGTGGGCGCGGGGATCATCCGCGTGCTCGGGCCCGACGCGCAGGCGATCGCCATTGGCAGCACGATGGGGGATCCGAGCGCCGGGCCGCGCGGGCGGCCGCTCGACTGGGATACGTTCTCGCGCGATCTGCTGGTTGCCGCGCATTTCACCCGAACCGTCGGCGTCTACGATCTCGAGGGCTGCGTGCAGCAGGGATTCCTGGAGCGGTTGCGGTCGATGGACTGGCATCCATCCGTCGTGATTCCCGCGGCGAAGGTTCGCCGCGCGCAGCAAAGAGCGGGCGCGGTCCGGGCGATCGTCCGGATCGGAACCTGGCTGCCGGCCATCGCGGCTGTCGGCATCCTTTGGCTGGTTGCGGCCTTCTGGCTCTGGCGCGCGCACCGCCGTCTAGTACGATTGAGACTGGAGAGTCGCCGGTGAAACGTGTTGTCCTGAGCCTCATCCTGGGCCTGGTGGTTGCCGCCGCCTACACCATTCCTGCCAGCTACGGTCCGGCGAGCGCGGTGCAAGCGCAATGGTCCGATCCGCAGGGCGAAGTCCCGGCGTATCATCCTTTGCCGCCCGCGAAAGGCGAGACGCTGCCGCCGATCCTGTCGGGCAGGCAGCTCACCGGTCCTTTCTTCCGTGAGAAGTGGCAGGTGGAGGTTTACAAAGAGGCGGCGCAGATTCCGGACGTGCTCTATCAGCTGCCCTGCTATTGCCGTTGCGACCGGGCTCTGGGCCACACGAGTCTGCACAGCTGCTTTGAAGGTACCCATGGCGCGATCTGCGCCACCTGCGCCGCCGAAGAGGCGTACGCCTACAAGATGACGAAGCTGGGGAAGACACCGGAGCAGATTCGCGCGGGCATCGAACACAGAGACTTCGAGTCGATCGACCTCGACGCGCTGGGGCGCAGCTGATCGTTCCTGTCCGGTCGTGACGAGCGGCATCGATGTACTCATGTCATTTTTGATCGACGCGCCAACGATGAAGAGGCTTTCGCGCCCGCTGCCCATCCTTGTGCTGCTCTTCTGGAGCGCGGGCTGTTTTCCGGCCGGCCGGCAGCGCCGCCCCGGTCCGTACGTAATGCCCTGCGCGGGCGTTACGCTGCAGGCGAGTTATCTGGCTGACGTCGGAACGAACGGCGGGCCGGGTTTTGCCTTTCACATCGAGAACAGAACCGGCAAAGAGATTCGTCTGGAGCAGCCTGTGCCCTCAAGCGCGCACTGGTACGCGCGGGTGGGACAGCGCTGGATGTGGCGCGCCTCGGCGGGGCGGGGCGGAGCGCTGGTGAATGCTCTGAGCGAGAAGGGGCCGATGTTCGCGTACCAGCCGGCGACGCCGCCGGAGCATGCCGAATATCTGACCGTGGCCGCGCACGGTGCGCAGGACTGGACCGTTTCCATGCGCGACGATCCGGCGATCCGGTATCGGCCGAGCTGCGCGCACTGCAACTATCCGGGCGAGACGGATTATCAGGCGGTCTTCGCATACGCGTATCTGCCGAATCCGGAGGAGCAAGCGCCGGAACTGCTGCGCTGCGGGCTGCGTTCGGCGCCGGTTCCGATGCCGCCGGTGGCATTGCGCGGCGACGCGCCAGAGACGCATTAGTCGCCCGCTGAGACGCACTCCGCAGCAAAAATATTCCCCGGTTGCCGGGCACAACACGGCGCAGGGGCGCGGGTTGGAACGAGCAACAGGAGGAAGTACCAGTACGGCCATGAGAAACAAACTTTTTGCAATTGCACTCGGCGGAATGCTCGCGCTCGGCGCGAACGCCGCTCTCTACGCGCAGGACCAGGCTCAGAGCCCGGCGCA
>DATJNE010000120.1:0-10040 GCA_035508305.1 Acidobacteriaceae bacterium
GTGGAGTTTTGTGGCGGCGCACGGAGCGCTGGAACTGCCCAGCATCTGCATTGCGGGCGGCGCGGGATTGCGGATTGCCACAGGCATGCTTTTTCCTGGCATTTATCAGCGGCGCGATTCTCTGGCACGCGCGGCCGTGGAGGCGATCCGGCTGGTGGCGGGGACGGTGCCGCTGCTGGCGATCGCGGGCACGCTGGAGGCATTTCTGTCGCCCTCGGGCGTTCCGGTCGCGGTCAAGTTCCTCACCGGGGCTGTGCTGTTTCTGGGGCTGGGGTTGTGGCTGACATCCGGACAGGGCACGGAGCGGAGGGAACAGGGCGCAGAGCACGGGGCTCAGGGCTCAGAACCCAGGGAACCGGGCACAGCAACGGCTACGACCGCGGCCGCGCCGTGAGATTGGGCTGTGCCGCGAGACTTGTGACCCGGGCTCAGTGCTCACAGCAAGCCGCGTGCCTTCACTTCCAAATATTCGTTGATGGCATCGGTGCGGAGGGCGCCGGGGGTGGTTTCGGCGACGAGGACGCCTTTGGCGCGCAGGCCGGCGAGAATCTGGCGGCGGCGCTCGAGGACTTCCTGGGCGGCGGCCGACTCGAACATCTGCGTTGCTGTTTTGGGTTCGCGCGCGGCGGTGGCGTGAATCTCAGGGTGGTTGAGGACGAGGAGCAGGACCAGGTGGCGGCGCGCCAGATCGACGGCGGCGTCGGCGATGTCGGGACGGCGTGCGCTGTCGGCCATCTCGGTGATCCAGAGGACGAGGCTGCGGCGGCGCTGGAGGTAGCCCAGCCGTGCGGCAGCCCGCAGATGATCGGCTTCGGAGCCTTCGACGCGCGCCTGAGAGAGCGCGTCGATCATGGTGCGCAGTGCGCCCGCACCGGTGGCGGGCAAATGCTGCTGCTGGACGGCGCGGCCGTAGACGAGCAGACCGGCTTTGTCGCCCGCCTGCATGACGGTTTGCGCCAGGGCAATGCCGGCGCTGCATGCCTGATCGAGTTGAGTAAGGCTGAGGAGGTACGACTCGTCGGAGGCGGCATCGCGAAATGCAGGAGAAGACGATGCGCTTGCGGCGGCCATGGCTGTGCGGCGCAACTCGAAGACGGTTCCGGAGAGGCGGCCGGCATCGAGGACGATCCAGACCTGCTGGCTGCGTTCGGTCGTGAATTCGCGGGTGACGACCTTCGCGCGGCGGGCGGTCGCGGGCCAGGAGATATTGCGCATCTCGTCGCCGGCCCGGTAGTCGCGCAGGTGGTCGAATTCGCGGCCGGCGCCGGTGAGGCGGAGGCGGCGGCGCTGCAGCTCGATCTGGCGAATGCGTAACAGGTACAGTGCCGTATCGTCGGCGGAGCGCTCCATGGTGGGGTAGACGCGGACTTTTTGCTCGGGCCGGCAGCGAAACCGCATCTCGACCAGGCCGAAGGGGGCACGGCAGCGCAGCCAGAGTGCGCCGAGGGCGAAGTCGCCGCGGCGATTCGGGGTGACCGTGCAGGGGAGGCGGGCGGGATCGCGGGGAAAGACGCTCAGCGAGCCGGAAGGGGGGAGCTGCGCGAGGGCGGGATGCAGATCGTCGGCGATGTGGATCTGAAGGATGCCGTCGCCGGCGTGTTCGACGGCGATCTCGAGGCGGGTTTCGCGGCCGAGGACGGGGGAATCGAGGAAGGTGCGCGTGACGCACAGAGCGCGGGGACGCGGGAAGCGGGTGACGTCAAACCAGGCCAGCGCCAGGACGAGGAGATCCCAGCCAATCATGAGCCAGAGCCAGCGCAGGCCGAAGAAGCCGGGAATGGTCCACAACAGCCCAACGGAAAGCAGAACGAGCGCGCGTGCGGTGAAGGTGACGCTGCCGAAGGCGCCGAGACGACTCGCGTAACGGCACTCCGCCGAGGCCGGCGCGGGGATGAGGGTCTGGATCATGGCGCCGTTTTCACCGTGACTGCGCCTTTTTCAGGATCCGTAAAGGTGCAGCCGATCTTCGATGCATCGGCTGCGTCGAGGTGAAGCGCTCCGGTCTGCATTCCGTGGGAAAGCTACTTCGGCAGCGGCGTGGCGGCAAGCACGTCGGCGAGGACGCGGTCCGGATCGAAGCCCTCCAGCTCGGCTTCGGCTTTGAGGATGATGCGATGGCGGAGGCAGGGGAGCGCGGCCTGCTTCACGTCGTCGGGGATGAGGAAGTCGCGGCCGTCCTTCGCAGCACAGGCTTTGGAGACGATCAGCAGATTGACAGCGGCGCGCGGGCTGGCGCCGAGGGTGATCGCCGGCCACTCACGGGTACGGCGCACGACGGCGAGGACGTAGTCGAAGAGAGCCGGCTCCACGCGAACGGCGCGCAGTTCGCGGCGCGCGGCGAGGAGATCCTGCGTGGTGACACTGGCGATTTCGATCGACTCGAGCGGTGGGGTATCGGTCCTGGCGTGATGGCGTTCGAGCACGATGCGCTCTTCATCGGTGTTCGGGTAGTTCACGCGAATCTTGATGAGGAAGCGGTCGAGCTGAGCTTCGGGGAGGGGGTAAGTGCCCTCGAACTCGAGGGGGTTCTGCGTGGCGAAGACGGTGAAGAAGTCGTCGAGCGAGTGCGTGTCGCCGTCGATGGTGACCTGGCGCTCCTCCATGCTTTCCAGCAGGGCGGCCTGGGTGCGCGGGGGCATGCGGTTGATCTCGTCGGCGAGGAGGAACTGGGTAAAGACGGGGCCGCGATGGAAGATGAACTCGCTGGTCTTGAGGGAGAAGACGCTGGTGCCGAGAATGTCGGCGGGCATCATGTCGGGGGTGCCCTGGATGCGGCGGAAGTCGAGGGCGAGGAAGCGGGCGAGGGTTTTGACGGTCATGGTTTTGGCCACGCCCGGCACGCCTTCCACCAGGGCGTGGCCGGCGCAGAGGAAGGTGAGGATGGCCTGCTCGATCAGCTCGGTCTGGCCGGAAATGATTTTGCCCAGCTCGGTTCTTCCTCTTTCGAAGATGGAAAGGACGGCGCGGACTTCGCTCCTGTTATCGACAATTTCGGTCATGCAGCTCCCTGGCCTGACTGCGGGTTGAGGTGCGGATTGCGGATGAGTTCGCGGAGCCGGGCGATGTGCTGGTCGAGGCGGCGCACCTGCGCCAGGGCCGCGGCGGGTCGGGAATTATCGTACTCCGCCTGGCGCGCGGCTTCGAGGTCGGCGGCCAGCTGGGCGGTGTCGCAGCCAAAACGCGCGTGAACGGCGGCGGCGATGGCAGCCGGTCCGGAGCGGAGCGTTTCCGCGGGAACTCCGCCCTCGTGCGCGAGAAATTCATGGAGGCGGCGGGTGGCGGCGGCGATGGCCACCTGGCCGGCTCCGGCTTTGGCATAGAGAGCCCCCATGGACTCGACGAACTCCAGAGGCGAAGCGCGCGGCGGCTGCACGAGCGCGCGGTGCGGCCCGCTGCCGCGGGCCAGACTGAAGAGCAGCAACGCGGCGAGGCAGCAGGTCTGCACGACGATGCCGGTGAGCGGCGTGCCGTGGGTCGCGGTCCATGGGCTCTCGTTGATGCCATGCATGAATTCGTCGAAGTAGAGGGTGCGGTCGGCGGAGCCGGCGCTGGCCAGCAGCAGGCGCAGGTTGCCGTCATTGCGCAGCCCCATGTTGGTGAGCGGGGTGGCGGAGGCCCACCAGATGACTTCGCCGCGGCCTTCGGGGTAGGAGACCACGACGGCCCCGTCGCCGCATCGCTGGGAGACGCGGAGCGAGGGATCGTCGCCGTTCCAGCGTACGGGCGCGGCCATCTCGAGCTCGCCGGCGCGCGCCAGCGGACCGGGGCCCTCCGGCATGGTGATACACAGGTCGGTGAAGATGCGGTCGGACTGCGTCACTTTGGCGTGGGGCAAAAAGAGCGCAGCGACGGCGCCGGTAGCGACGATGCGGCCACCGCGGTGGAGGAAATCGATGAAGGGCTTCTGGCGGGTCTTGTCGGTGAGGGAAGCGAAGGACGGCGATGGCTCGGCCAGGAAGAGCGTGGCATGCGCGGCATCGACGGAAGAGAGCTCGGATTCGGGGCGCTCCCAGCGAACGGTGTTGTAGCCGAGGCGGTCGAGGAGAAGGTAGGCGGCTTTGGCGCCGGCTGCGCCGCTGTTCCAGGTGCCGGGGGTAGGATCGCGATCTTCGCGATTGGGCGCGAGGACGCCGGTGACGACGATGAGCACCACCACGATGCCGGTGAAAATCAGGAGGAATTTCGCGTCGCCGCTGAGCTTCTTCATACCGACCTCAGCTCGCGATGGAGGTCGAGTGCGCTGTCGTAGTCGAGGCGGGCGGCAGGGCGCAGGCCGTACCAGATAGTTTCGAAAGAAAAGGTCTGGCGGCGGAGCAGCACGGTCATGCGCGCGGCGGGATCGAGGAGCCGCAGGTATTCGCGGGGCGTGCGGGCGCGATCGGGTTGCCAGAGGCGGCGGCCTTCGAGGGAGACGATGCTGGCCCAGTAGAGGCAGTGCACGGCGTCGCGGAAGCGTCCGGCGGCGGCGTGCTGTTCGGCTTCGCGCATCCAGTTCATCACGCGTTCTTCGGTCTGCTCGATGCGGCGATCGGCCTCAAAGCGCATGCGCCCGCGCTGGCGGCGCGCGATGCGGAAGGCCCAGACGAGGAGCAGAGCGCCGGCCAGGGCGCCGAGCGCCCACTCGATGAGCGGGCCGACCCAGGGCGAGCGCGAGCCGAAGGCGACGACGTGGCTCAGGAGGCGGTCGAGCCAGCGATAAAGGAAAGCGATGATGCGGTCGCGCAGGGAGGGCTCGGTGGAGGTATTGAATTCGCTGCCGGCGAGGATGGCGTTGGCGTCCCGGCGCGCGCCAGCGAAGTCCGGCACGGAGGAGGGACGGGCGTCGGCGAGATCGGCCTCGAGATGCGCTGCGACGGTGGCCATGAGCGCTGTACGTTTGGCGTCAGGCAGGGTCTTCGCCGCGTTGAGGGCGTCCGCGACCCAGGCATAATGCGCGTCGAATCCGGACTGGCCGGCGAGGGTGACGTGCTCGTCGGCGCCGACCTGGGCGGGATCGCAGGCGGCGGCGCTGCGACCGCAGGCGGCGGCCAGGGACTGGAGCGCGCGCAGATGATTCGTGTAGTCCGCGATGGTGCTGTTTCTGAGGGTCGCGATGGAGACGGTGGCACGATCGCCGGCATGCAGCGCGGGGCAGGAGAGCAGAACGCTGCCGAGAGCGGCAAGCAAGAAGCGGGCGCGAGGGGAGCGAATCAGGCCGGCTCCGGAGATGGATTCGCCTCCCCAGGAGGATTGGCGGTGGGCGCGCCGCCGGCGCGCAGCATGAGGAACTCGATGTCGAAACCCTCGTGGCGGACGCGCTCGTCAAGATAGAAGAGGCAAAGAGCGATAGCCGCGACCGGAGCGACGAGGAGGCGGCTGAAGAAGGTGCCGACCAGCTGGATCATCTGAAGGATGTAGCGCTCCGCGCCGTGGGCGCGGAAGGCGAGGAAAGTGAGGGGAGAAAAGACAATGCCGACGATCATGCTCATGGCGACGATGAGCAGACCGAGGAGGAAGATGCGCCCTTTGCGCTGCGTGAGCAGCCCCGCGCTGCGGCGGACCGCGGCGTTGGCGCCGAGCGATTCCAGCACGGAGGCGGGGATGGCGAGCGAGACGCGGATGGCGGCGTAGATGGCATAAATGCAGCTGGCCAGGATCTGGAGACCGAAGATGAAGGAGAAGATGCCGGCGGCGATCACGGTGCCGCCACTCAGGCGCGGCACCAGCACCACGACGGCGAGGAACATGCCGAAGGCGAGCATGGGCCACCAGGCGATGCTCCAGTACTGGCGGAGGGTGACGAGCACGTAGCGCAGCCAGTGCGCGATGGCGGTGTTCCAGGCGATGCGGGCCGAGGCCGGCTTGCCGAGATAAATCTCCGCGACCGCCCAGGTGGTGGCTGCCTGGGTAATGCCATAAAAGACGAAGTAGACCAGCAGGCCCGCGACCACGATGATGCCGGAGAGGATGGGCCGGCTGACCACGGTGATGTGGAGGCCGTGGGTGACGTGTTCGCTGGTGGTGAGCAGGATCTGCAGGGTTCCGCTGACAAACTGCACGGCGGCGGGCAGCGCCGCGAGGCTGGCGAAGAGGGCAAAGCGCGAGCGGTAGAGCTGGAAAGTGCGGTCGAGGACTTCGCCGGTGGAAAGCGGCCGGAGATCGTAGCCGGAAGTGGTGTGCGCCGGACCATCGGCACCTGTCCAGCTTTGTCCGCCTGCCATTGGAAGTGTCTCCAAGTGTGGGCATAGTAGCACAGCGAGAGCGGGAAGGCACCGGCCGGAAAGGGTGAGCGAGGCCTCGCCGGCGGGGCTGGAGGGGCAGCGGGGGATGGTGCGCTAAGGCTTTGATTCTGCGCGGGAAACCGGCGGAGTCGCCGAAGCGTGACGGCGGTCACAGATTGTGCCCGGCACCGCAGCCTACCTTCAAGGACAGTTTGCAACAGCTATTTGCAATCAGCTCACTGAAGCGCTCGCCTTTCCCCGGTGGAAACGACTCGCGAGCTCTCGAGGTTCACGCTTCAGTCGACGGGGAGGTTGAACCATGGTCGATGCCGGTGTTGCTGCGATCATGCACGTCAGCGTTACAGACGCCGAGTGCCTGGTGAATGGGCACGTGTGCGGGGGCGTGGCCGAGGCGCTGGGGGTACAGGCCGTACACGTCCAGGCTTTTCTCGACACGGGATCGGCGCTCCCGATTTTTGCCGAACGGGTGGGCATGACGCCGGCAGCGGCCGAGGACCTTGGCATGCGGCTCGGGAAGAAGGGCCGCATCGGGCTGATCCTAGGCATGCTGCTGGAGCGCTAAGGCGCCGGGGCGGGCTGGAGGGGCGCAGACTACTTTTTGCGCGCGATGATTTCTCCATCCCCAGGGTTGGAGCGGGCCATTTTGCCCGGAGCTATGGCTCGGCGGGCAGCATCTGGTAGCTGACGAAGGCAAGGTGTTTGCCGTCCGGGGACCAGTTGGGGACGTTCATCGTCCCGGCGCCGCCGGTGAGGCGGAAGAGGACGTGAATTTTGCGGTCGCTGAGGGTCATGACGCGCAGCGCGATGGGCTGGTTGGCCGGGTGGCCGATGGTTCCCTTCCGGTAGCCGATGAAGACGATCGATTGGCCGTCGGGCGAAGGGTGCGGGGTCCAGTTGACCCAGTCGTCGTCGGTCATCTGCTCGGGGGATGAGCCGTCGGGCCGCATGCGCCAGATCTGCATGGTGCCGCTGCGATCGGAATTGAAGTAGATGAAGCGGCCATCGGGCGAGAAATCGGGATCGTCGCTGATGCCTGTGCCGCTGGTGAGCGCGTGCTCGTCGCCGCCCTGGGCGGGAATGGCAAAAATGTTGAGCGAGCCATGGTCGGGGCGCGTGAAGAGGATGGTCCTGCCGTCGGGCGACCAGCTGTGGAACCAGGAATTGGGATGCCGGGTGAGGAGGCGGGACGCGCCGCCGGTGACGGGGACAATATAAACGCGGAATTCCGGCTGCGCAGCGGTTGCGCAGGTCATTGCAAGAAGCTGACCGTCGGGGGAGAGACCGTGGCTGCCGCTGCAGCGCGTGGCTTCGCCCGTGTCGATCGGCTGCGGGGTCCCGCCATCGGCGGGGACGGTCATGATCCTGCCGTCCTGGTCGAAGATGAGCGTCTTTCCGTCGCGGCTCCAGTTGGGAGCTTCGAAGTGCTGCTGCGCCGACCAGACAACCACATCGCGATGGAAATCGGCATCGTCGCCGATGGTGTTCAGGGTGCTGTAGAGAGCGAGCGCCGGGGGCAGCGGGGCCGTCGGCTCGAGGGTTACACGGGAAAAGACGGCCTTTTCCGTTCTGTTCGGATCATGGGAGCAGAGGCCGATGCCCACGTAGAACGGCTCTGCGAGGTGCATCTGCACGCTGGCGCCGACCTGGCGCAGCGGGCCCTGGGGCGTCATGGCCACATACATGGTGAAGGTGTCGCCGCGTTTCTCCAGGCGCAGACGACGCGGCGCCGTGATGGTGCTGAGCTCGACGTCGTCGGTAACCGCACCGGGCTCGCGGCGGAACTGCAGGGCGGTGAGTCCGACACCGTGCAGCGCGGCGTCGGCGTACGGGGAACCGGCATCGAGGTTCTCGCGGAAGATCAGGATCGCCTTGCGATGCGGATTGTGCTCGCCCGCGGTGTCGGGGAAATCGATGTCGGCAGTGAGCGTGACATCGCCGGAGACCTTCTTCCAGAGGAAGTGGAAGGCATCGGTCGTCCCCCAGAGGTTGGCGCCGGCGGAGGTCAGGGTATAGGTACGGTTCGCGGCATCGTAGGCGGCGGTTCCGGGCGGAGTGACGGAGCCGACGTCAGACTGGCTCTCAAAGAGGCCGAGGCTTTGCGCGTGCAGCGGCGAGGGCGCGAAAGCGGCGAGGCACAGCACAGCAACGGGAAGACCGCGCATCGCGGCTGGGCGCGAACGGCGCGAGGGAGCAGCGGCGAGGAAGGCTTCTGGTCTGCGGACGGAGATCATGGTCAGCGTGCCCGGCAGCCAGTATAGGGCAGGGGATGGCGTTTCGAGTCGGAAGGAGACGGGAGGAGGCGGATGGTGCGCCCGGAGAGATTCGAACTCCCGACCTGATGCTCCGGAGGCATCCGCTCTATCCAGCTGAGCTACGGGCGCGTTCTTCAAGGATACTACGCAGGACGGGCGGGAGCCGAGGCGCGCGCGGCTTCCGCGACTGCGGCGATATGGGAAGGACCGGTGCGGCAGCAGCCGCCCACGGCCTGCGCTCCGGCGGCATACCAGCGGCGGGCCAGCGCCGCGAATTGCGCCGTACCGGAGACGCCACGCCACGTGCGCGTGGCGGGATCCCACGTCTCGCCGGAGTTGGGATAGACGATGACCGGCTTGCGATCGCCGGAGCCGAGACGCGATTCGCCGATCAGGGCTTCGACGTGTCGCGGGGCGGTGCAGTTGATGCCGAGGGCGGCGATCTGCGGGGATGCGGCGAACAGCTGTGCGCAAAGGCGGAGGGGCTCGCCATGGGCAACGTGAAGCGCATCCCGGCAGGTGAAGGAAACCCAAGCCGCGAGCGCCGGAAACAGCTCGAGCGCGCGCAGAATCGCCTGAGCCTCATCGAGCGACGGAATGGTTTCGAAGGCGAGAAGATCGGCGCCGGTGCCGGCGAGGACCGCGATCCGCTCGGCGTGAAAGGCGACCAGCTCTTCGGGGCCGACGGCATAGCGGCCGTGATATTCGGCGCCATTGTGCAGCGCCGCGCCGTAGGGACCGAGCGAGGCGGCGATCCACACGCGCCGGGAATTCTCGCACGCGTAGGTGGCACGGGCCTGGTCGGCAAGTTCGACGGACTGCCGGAGAGCGCGCTCCGCATCGGCTGGGGGACGCGCCAGTTCGCGATAGCCGATTGCGGAAACCTGATAGCTCGCGGTCGAGATGCAGTCAGCGCCGGCGCGCAGATAGTCCAGATGAAGGGCCGCGATGGCGCCGGGGGAGGCGTCGAGCACATGCGCGGACCACAGCGGGCCGGAAATATCCGCACCGCGGCGCTCCAGTTCGGTGGCCATAGCGCCGTCGAGGACGCGGATGGAGGGGAAGTCGAGATGGCGGCGCGGAGTCACAGAGCGTGAAAACAGAAGCGCCCGGGCAAGTCCGGGCGGGTCCTGCATCATCTATTGTGACGGCACCCTGGGGGGTGGGGGACGCTCCGCCAGGGATTAGAAGGTGTTGCCGACGTTGTTGAAGAAGTCTGAAATCGTATTGGTCAGACGATTCATCGAGGCGATCAGAGCCAGCGCCATGACCGCCAGAATGAGACCGTACTCGATCAGGTCCTGACCGGATTCGTCCCGGAGCAGGTCCGTCATGTTCGGTGTGGCGATGCTCATTGCAGTCTCCTCTCGACTGTCGTGCGACCAACGCAGCGGGCCGAAACGGCGAGACACGCTGGCGGTGGTTACAAATCAATATCGGCCAGGTTGGGGTCTTGCTGCAATGGCGTCCTCGTGCTATTACGTCAGTGCGAAAGTGCCAGAAAGGGAAGGACTTTTTGCCGTGGGTGGGCGCGCTGGCGGGGACCGCGGGGGGTGGTTTGCCGACC
>DATJNE010000121.1:0-57727 GCA_035508305.1 Acidobacteriaceae bacterium
CCCGGACTTCTCGGCGCGCACGCGATAGCGCCCGGCGGGAAGGTTCGCGAAGGCGAAACGACCCGCTGCATCGGTCAGGGTGTGGGTGTGGAAGCGAGTCTCCGTGCCGTCGAGTTCGACGAGGGCCCCGGGAGTTCCCTCCCCCTGGTCCCCGACGACCATGCCGGTGATAGTGTCGCTGCCTGACGATGGCGAGGCAGCGGTTTGCGCCGAGGACGCGAGCGTGAGCGCGATCAGCGCCGCGAGGGCGAGCGCCACGGTGAGGCGACGAGGCAGATTGCGAGCGCGCAGCCCGGCCGACATGGCAGAGAGCAACCTCACGTAGTCGCCAATGCCAGCAGCTTGTCGAGACTCAGCGCTGAGTCGGACTGCACGCCGCGGGGAAGGTTCGGGCTGATGGCCACAGCCTGGCTCTGCCCTTCGAACCAGACGAGGAAGGCAGACTGCGCGGAGCCGGACAAACGCTGCTGATCGATCCACTGATACCACGCACCCATGTCGGCATCGATGAGAGAACCGGGAGGATCGAGTTGGGGAGCGCGATCGTCATTGGAGAGGAGTTCGTTCATGGGGCGCTGGCGCTGGCGAGGGGCATAGCGGACCAGGAGGCTGGCCGGTTGCGCGCGCCGCAGAACCTCGCGAGCGGTCCACTGGGCAAAGGTGGTGGCAAAGATCTGGGTTCCGGAGCCTTCCGTGAAGATTTTCACCTGGAAACGGTCGAGGACCGGGTCGGTGGGCTGGAGCCCGAGATCGGCGGGCTCGAGGCGGGCAAGGTTCGAGCGGAGTTCTTCCGGTCCCATGCCGGGCCGGCGCACCTGCGACTGAATGAAAGCAAGGAGCGCACTGCGCAGGGGGGCAAGGGCGGCGTAGGAGACGCAGGTGAGGAGCGGGCTGTGATCGCTCGCCTGCCCGCCGTCAATATACCAGTGGGCGTAGGGGGCGGGATGAGCCGCAGCCCGCGCCTGCAGCGCGGCGGTGAGATGCTGCAGGCCATTGCGAGGATCCACATTGGGGAACCAGGTTCCGTACGGGCGCAAATAGCGGAAGAGGGGCGCACTCCAGGAGGACACACCCTGGCCGATGACGGCAACGCCCAGCCTGGGCAACGGAGCAGGCGGAGGCGGAGCGGCCCGCTGCAGGCGATCGTTGTAAGCGATGGCGGCACTGCGAAAGGCGTCAAGCTGATGGGTGGTCCACAGCCAGGCAGACTCTTCTTCGCCGAACCGGGCCGGGTTGTTGATCCAGTCGGTGTTCTCGAGCTTTGGCGACAACTGGATCTGCGCGAAGGCCTGGAACCACTCCCCGGCCGCGGCGGGCGAGAGCGCGGCAAGGACGGAGAGCTCACCTTCGAGAGCTCTGCGTTCGGCGGGAAATTTGTAGTCGTAATCAATGAGTTCGCGCAGCAGCAGGGGAGCAAAGCTGAGGGGGAGCTCGCGCAGGGCGGGCAGATAGCGGACAGCGAGTTTCCCTGCCTCCGGCGGGTAGCCGGAAAACTGTTCGGGCTGGAGATCGCGGGGCTGCATGACTATCCGATGAGCTGCGGAATGGGTTTGCCCTGGGCCTGTCCCGGGGAGAAACCGAAGATCGCGCCGACGCTGGGAACGAGATCGATGGACTGGATGGGGGAGTCATAGACGACGCCCTCGCGGACTCCGGCGCCGAGGGCCATCATCCAGGTGGTGCGGGAAGCAGCGTCGCCGGTGCGATGATGCTGGAATCCATTACCGCCGGAGTCCTGATCGGCATCCCGCCCGAAGTCGGGAAGGATGAGCATGGTCGTGTTGCCCGCGTACTCGGGCTCGTTCTGTGCGGCATTCCAGAGCTCGGCGCAGAGCCGGTCGGTACGGCGAATGCCTTCGATATAGAGGGAGTAGGCTCCGGAGTGGGCGATGTCGATGTCGTGCATCGTGATCCAGAGGAGGCTGGGAGACTGCTGGCGCATCAGCTGCTTTGCGATATAGACGGAAAGCTCATCGGGGCTGGAAAGGGTGCGCGCGTGCGCCATGAAGTCGCCGATGGAGAGCCGAAGGAGGGTTTCCAGCTGCTGCAGGTCGAATTCGCTGCCTTCGACCTGGGGCGTATAGAAGGGGGTCTCGTAGTTATCGTGCAGCAGATGCTGGAAGTCGGCCGTAGCGCCGGAGGTGGCGGCGTTGAGCAGGCGCTTGGGAAGGATCACCGTGGCGCCAAGGCCCTGGCCATAGGAGCGGCAATCGCTTTCGCCGATGCGATTGAAACCGTTGCTGGGCGCCACAACCCAGGCGTCGGAGGCCGGACGGTGCAGGTCCTTGCGGAAATACTCGAAGACCGTCGGGTGGTCGGGGGGAACGGCGGCAAAGTTGTTCAGGGTTTCGTAGACGCCGGTGGCCAGGCTGGCCGTGGCGACATAGTGGCCGAGAATGCCGCGGTTGATGACGTGAGTAAAGAAGCTGGAGCGCGGAGCGAGTTCACCGAGAAGGTGGGGAATGTTCTCCTGGCCTTCCGGGGCGAAGGTTTCCTGGTCGCGCGCACCTCCGCCAAATGTAATCACGATCACCTTGCGCCTTCTGCGGGCGGTTTCAGCATGCCCGAGCGGGCAGGCGCCGGCGAGGGCTGCGCCGACGGTGAGGCCGGCCGCATCGCGCAGGAACTCCCGTCGGCTGCGGCTGAGCCGCAGCGCCACTTCCCGCGGGTCCGAAGCAGCGTGGACCGCAGCGAGCAGCGGGAATCGGGAATGAGTAAGCGGAGCCATCGTTACGTCCGGGTTCAATCCTGGGTTGATGTGCCGCAGGAGACAAACGGGTGTCTTCGCGGGGCTGCGGAGTTACGGCTGAGCCGCGCTTTTAGCTGAAACGATGAACTGGCGAACCTCTGCTCTCTCCCGGTCATCCTGGGCCATATCCTGAGAACGGAGTTTCTGATAAACGGCGAGCTCTTCCTGCGCCCGATCTTTGTTTCCGGTATGAACATAGTCGATGCCGAGGCGATAATGAGCGTCGGGCAGGTTCGGATTCAACTGCAAAGCGCGCTGGTATTCGGGAATCGATTTTTCGTACTGGTGCTGATCGGCATAAAAGTTGCCGAGCTGGAAGTAAACGTCGGGAAAGGTCGCGTCGAGAGCGATCGATTTTCTGAGCAGTTCCTCGACGGCGTGGGAGTCGAAGCTGGCGTCCTCCAGCTGCTTTCCCTTCCATAAACTCATGGCGTAATAATACTGGGCGCGGGCGTTGCCGGGCTGAAGCTCGGCATAGCGGCGAAATCGCTCGATCACGTCGTCCGCCTGCTGCGGAGAGCGGTCGTAGGAGCGGGCGAGGAACTGATAACAGCGGGCATCGTCCGGCGCCAGGTCCACCGCTTTGAGCAGCGCGGTCACCGAGTCCTGATACAAACCTCTCGCGTACAGCGCCATTCCCAGCCCGATCTGCAGTCGCGGAGAATCGGGATAGCGCTGGGTCGCATAACGGAAGACGGTGACGGCGGGTTCATAGGTTCTGTGAATGAGCAGTTCCCCGCCCCATGCGAAGAGGTTGTCGTCACTGGGGTCGATCCGCGCGGCGGTTTCGTAGTCGTGCGCGGCAGCGAGGAAGTTTCCCTGTTTCTCGTCGATTTGGCCGAGGAGATTATGTAACTCGCCGGTGTCCCGGAGAGCGAGGAGTTTTTCGGCAACCTGGCGGGCTTCGAGAAGATTGCCGGTGAGGAGTTGAGCGGTGGCGAGATCGTAGCCGTTATCGTAGGCAGCGGGATTGATCTTCTGGGCATGGGCCAGCAGAGGCACCGCTTCGGCGAGCTTTCCGGTTCCGACGTAATACTCACCGAGGTTGTGATTGGCGGTATAGTTATCGGGCTCCAGAGCGAGAGCTTTGCGGAACTGCTCGCCGGCCAGCTCGGTTTCTCCGGCGTGCGACAGGCTCGCGGCAAGGTTGGTTCGGGCTTCGGCCGAGCCGGGCCGGAGGCGAACCGCCGACTGCAGTTCGCGGATGGCATCCTGGTCGCGCGAGAGAGAGGCGTAGCTCAGGCCCAGCATTTCGTGGACTTCAAAGCTGTTCCGGACCTGGGGCAAAAGCTGTTCCAGCTTCGCGGCTGCTTCGGCATAACGTCCGGCGTCGTATTCCGCCACGGCCGCCTGAAACTCCCGATTCAGGGCTTGCTGATCCTCGTCCGCCGCACGCAGAGTCGTGGCCGTGAGTACAACGAGACAAACCACAGCAGCCCGGGAACGGGCCCACCTGCTCAAGCCAACCTCCGCGCTCCGCCGCCATCGGGATTCCGGTGCAAACGGAGTCCGGACGGGCGCCGGTTCGAGCGTGGCGCCGTCCGGAGTGCAATTATCTTACTCAGTAGTACAGCTTCAGAGCAAACTGGATTTGCCGCGGATCGGTGGGATCGAAGCGGGTGGATCCGATTTCTCCGAAGCTTGTGCTGTTATAGGTTCCCGAACCGGAGATGGAGACAACACCGTTGCCTCCGAAGTTGGGAGCGTTGAAGGTGGGGTGGTTGAGGATATTGAAGATCTCCGCCCGGAATTCCGCGGACCAGCGTTCGTTGAGCTGGATCGCTTTGAAGGCCGAGAAGTCGAAGGTTTGCAGGCCGGGGCCGGGAATCTGGCCTGGCTTTCCTCCCAGGGCGGCGGATCCGGTGAGCGCAACGCAGCCGGTGGGCGTGGGCGGCGAGACCCCCAGTTCGCACGGCTGGTTGAAGGCGGCTGCATTGCCGATCCAGTTCAGCTGTCCGAGGCTGTCCTTATGCAGCCCCAGTTTCGCATCCCCGACGCGGATGTCATTGCAACCGAGACCCGCCGCGGTGCCGTCCGCGCAGCCAAAGTTGATGGGTTGTCCTCCCTGCAAGGTACTGAGGAAGTTGACCGACCATCCGCCGATAATATCGTTGCCGACTTTGCCGACGTTTGCCCCCAGCAGCTTACCCTGGCCAAAGGGAAGCTGATACAGGCCGCTGAGGTGGAAGACGTTGCGGATGTCGAAGTCAGCAAGGCCCCAGTCGAAGGGGAGGCCGAGCCCGGGCACGTCGATCGCCCGTTGCGAGCCGGTACTGCCTCCGTTCAGCAGGTCGCCGGCATCGCTCAGGGTTTTGGACCAGGTGTAGGCCGCCAGGAAGAGGAGACCGTTGGAGAGCTGTTGCTGCACGGTGGTTTGAAGACCGTTATAGTCGCTGCGGCCCTCCGTTACCTGATAACTCGCACCGTGGGAGAAATCGGGAAACGGAACCGCGTTGGTTGTACTGGCGGTGGCGGAAAGGATCTGGCTCACGTTGTTGGTACTTTCACCAACCTGAAGATCCTGGCCCTGAGTAAAGACATACGCAACCTGCGCGGAGAGTCTGGGAGTTATTGCGTACTGTACGGTCAGGTTCGCGTTTTGGTTTCGCGGAGTAATCCAGTTAAACAACGCCCCCTGCAGTCCAAGACCCTCGGCATTCACCGCCAGCGGAGTGAAGGCGATGCAGGACATGCCCGATTCAAGCGTGTAGGTTCCTCCGGCGCTGGCTGTTTTGCAGCCGGCCCATGGGGTGTTGTAGCCGATGGGCACGACGTCCTGCAGTCCGTTGGGACTGCCGGAAGGAACCTGCGGGCCGTAGGAGAAGTTGAAGACGAACGGGTAATTCTCGCCGATATTGGGGCCGTAGCCCTGATTCTCGAAGGAGTTATAGAAGATCCCGTATCCGCCGCGCACCACGAGTTTCGGGGTAATCTCGTAAGCGGCGCCGATACGAGGGGCAAAGTTCGCCTTCTGGACCTGCATGAGGCCGCGCCCGTACTGATTGGTCTCGTCGAGCTGAATGCCGTCCTTGGCCAGCAGGTCAATGAATCCGTCTCCGTTGAGCGATGGGTTATTCGCCGTGGAGGAGAGGCTTCGATCGGCCCGGCCGCTGGCAGGGATCAGGTAAGTCGCTTTCCCGCCGTTCAAAGCGCTGGGAACGAAGTTAGCCTGACCGCCGTTGGTTTCCTGGATAGGACCGAAGTAATCCCACCGCAACCCCAGATTCAGGGTCAGCTTCGGTGTGACCTTCCAGTCGTCCTGGAGGTACAGAGCGGTGTAAGTCTTGTAGTCATCCGTGGTGTTGATATTCGAGGCGTTGATGGAATCCGAGCCGCCTGAATAATCGACGCCGTTGGGCACCGTCGCGGCAATCGGACTCAGGATGAACTGCGCGATACCGACGCTGCCATTGGTCGTGTTGGGGACGTCGGCATACTGGCCGTTGTAGTCGAAATTGCCGCGGGAGAACGCGGGCTGCAGCGTGTCGAATTTGATGTGCTGCGACTCCACTCCCATCTTGAAGCTGTGCTGCTTCCAGATGTGGGTAAAGTCATCCGTGATCTGCAGGGTTTGGCTGATTTCGTCGGAGGGCAGGAAGGAGTTGCTGCCCAGAGTGCCAAGGCCGGCGATATCGTATTCGGGAAGGCCGCCGTTTTCGGATGCCTGCGGGATGCCCTGGATGCCGAACTGCTCGGGAATACCCGTGACCCCGCCCTCCGGGCCGTAGCGCGTGGTATGGAGGTGGTTGAAGCCGACGCGGAATACGTTGATGGAATTCGGCGTAAACATGTGCGTCCAGGCGCCCGCCGACTGATTGGAGTGGGCGGTCTGGACACCTTCCTCGAATCCACCGCCATCGGCGATGCCGCCGAAGGGACCAGGAATGTACTGCGGATCGTCTACGTAACTGAGGCGGTAGAAGACCTGATTTTTGGGTGAAGGGTCGTAGTCGCCGCGAATGTCGAACGCGTTGCGATGTTCAAAGAGATTCGGGTGCGATGTGAAGTTGTTTACGATCGCCGAAGTCGTAGGCGCCGGATAAAGGTTCAGCAGCTTAACCGCATTGGCATCGATGCGAGAAGCCGGGATCTGGTTCAGATCGGGGCATGCCGAGGTGGAGTACGTCATCGTCCCCGGACCGCAGGTCGTGCTGAAGGCATCGCGCACGTAGCCGGTGGTTGTGGCGGTCAACCCGGAAACCGGATCCACAACTCCCTGGGTCACGGCGCGGGTGGTCGCCGGATCGAGAACGGTGCCCTGGGGGAAAGAACGTCCCAGATCGTCGGTAAGAGGCGTGGAGCCGGCGTTACGAGCGATCAGCTGTGCCAGATTCGAATAACCGCTGCTGGTCATCTGCGCGGTGGGGACGGTGATACCGGACTGCACCGAACCCAGCACACGCCGCAGACCTTCATAGTCGCCAAAGAAGAAGATCTTGTTTCTCAGGATCGGGCCGCCCATCGTTGCGCCGAACTGGTTCAGCTGTAGCGCGCCCTTAGGGATATTGTTAAAGTCTTCGAACCAGTCCGCGGCATCGAGAACGCGATTGCGGAAGAACTCCCAGGCATCGCCATGAACCTGGTTGGTGCCGGACTTGATGGTGGCATTGAGGACCGCGCCGCCCGCGCGCCCGAACTGAGCGCTGAAGTCCGCCGTGTTCACCTGGAATTCCTGGATGGCGTCGACCGGAGGCAGCACAACGAAGTTGGTCCCGTTCAGGAAATCGACGGTATCGGAGTTGTTGTCGATGCCGTCGAGCAGGTAGTTATTCTGGGCGGGACGGAGTCCGTTCACAGAGAACGCACCATTGGCGGCGTTGCCGCGGGTATCGGCCTGCGGCGTCTGCATTCCGGCGCCGAGCTGGGCGAGGAACGTGAAATTGCGCCCGTTGAGAGGCAGGTCGTTCACTTCCTGGGTTCCGATGGTGTCACCCACCGAAGACTGCTGCGTCTCCAGCAGCGGCGGAGCGGTGGTGACCTGCACGGTTTCCGTAGCCGTGCCCGGCTTGAGTTTCACATTGACCAGCAGGGTCTGCGCGACGGTGAGCGTGAGGTTCTGCTGGGTGGTCGTGGCGAAGCCGCCGGCCGTGACCGTGACCGTGTAGTGACCGATACGAACCGGAGAAAAGGTGTAGACGCCGGCGCTGTTGGTTTTGCTTTCCAGCGCGAGGCCGACATCGGTGTTCAGCAGCTTGACCTGAGCATTGGGGACGACAGCACCCGTCTGGTCCTCGACGGTACCCGTGATGGTGCCTTCATCGACCTGCGCGGCGGCGCGTCCGGCGGTGAGAAGGAACATGCAAAGACAACCCAGGACCGAAAGGGTGAGCCTGCAGAATCTGCCTCCAAAAGCACGCTTGCTACCCATACAGCGTCCTCCGTTCTTGCCTTGTTTTATCTGGCGGACTGGGGATCCGTAACTTTTCCAGGAGCCTGGCCGGCGCACCGGAGTGCGAAGAATCAGGACCCTGGGTAAACGGTTACATTTTGACGACCAACAACCTAGTACAACCGCTGAATCTTTGTCAAGCCAAAGGTTTGAGATACGGTTCAACCTTTGGTTCGAGGAAGCCGCCTCGCCCACCGGCACTGGAGGAACGACGTTCCCCGCGCGACCTGTTGTTGTTTTGGGAAACGGCCAGGGCAGGTGCTATTCTTCGGGCACGCAGCACTTCCTGTGTATCCCCGAGCATGGCTCCCGATTGCGACAATGAGCCCCGAAGAGTATCCAGAAGAGCGCTGCTTCAGGCGATGGGAGTTGCGCCCCTGCTTCTGCGGCCGTCGCCTTTTCGACTGGCCTCCCTGCTTCTTGCGGATCGCGGAGGGACGGCGGACGCTTCGGCTTTCGCTCTCGCGGATCATCGGCTGATTCCCCACTACCCATCGCCTTCGCCGCTTGCCGGGGTTCTGCGCCTGGTTCCACCGGGATCTGACTCGTACATAACGGAAAAATATGCGTTCGAAATCGGTGCGATCCTTCAGGAGTGGGGACGCCACCTGCAGGCTTCCCCCCGCGACTTTGCGGCCTGGGCGAACGGGCTCGATGGGGCCATCCAGGCCTCCTCGCTGCAGACCGCAGAAGAAAAGGTTCTGCGCTCCGCCTGTGGCATTGAGGTCACACGGAGGCACTTCGGGCCGGCGCTGACCCCGGGACGTGAGGCGTTCCTCGATGAGTTAAGGGGGTGGCTCGGTGCGGTTTCCCGCGTGGAAACGGCCGAATTCGAGATTTACCGCATCGAGGAAACGAGCGCAGCACCCCTGGAAATAACACTCGACATCCGCTACGACCTCGTTGCGGCGCGTGTGGACGGCGGCCGCGAGGAGCGGGTTGGCTCCTGGCACACCCTCTGGAGGCAGGACTCCTCCGGGGCATGGAAAGCTCGCAGATGGGAAGCGACCTCCGAGATCCTGAGCGTTGTCCAGGGTCCGGTATTTGTCGATGTTACTCGTCGGGCGATGGCGACTGTATCTTCCTGGGAAGCGCAGTTATCTCACGGTGTGGATTACTGGCGCACACTGCTGGACGGCGCGTGCGGGATCGATGTTTACAGCAACACGGGGATTGCCGCCGGCGACTTCGACAACGACGGTTTCGACGATCTCTATATCTGCCAGCCCGCGGGGCTGCCGAACCGCCTGTACCGGAACCGTGGCGACGGCAGTTTCGAAGACGTGACGGAGCGTGCCGGCGTGGGCGTGCTCGACAACACAGCCTGCGCGCTGTTCGCCGACTTCGAAAACAGGGGGTTGCAGGATCTGTTGGTGGTCTGCGGCTCCGGGCCGCTGCTGTTTCTGAATCAGGGAGACGGAACCTATTCTCTGAAGCGCGATGCCTTCCGTTTTACCCGTCCGCCGCAGGGCTCATTCACGCACGCCAGTGTAGCCGACTACGATCGCGACGGCCGTCTGGATATCTATTTATGCACTTATATGTACTATCTGGGGCTGGATCAATATCACTATCCAGCGCCTTACTACGACGCGCGCAACGGGCCGCCGAACTGCCTGCTCCACAATGAAGGCAGCGCTACTTTTGTCGAGCGCACAGACGCTGCCGGGATGAATGTTGAGAACAATCGCTATAGCTTTGCGAGCGCATGGGGAGACTCGGGATCGAACGGGGTCCCCGACCTCTTTATTGCCAACGATTTCGGTGTTTCGCAACTGTATCGCAACAACGGAGACGGGACCTTCACGCTCGATACCCAAAAAGCGCAGGTCGAGGATGCGGGCGCCGGGATGAGTTGCTGCTGGTGCGATTTCGACAACGACGGCCGCCAGGATGTGTATGTCGCCAGTATGTGGGAAGCCGCGGGGCAAAGGGTTTCCGAACAGAAGCAGTTTCACGAGAAGGCTCCGGAGAGCATTCGCGCTCTTTACCGGCGACATGCACTGGGCAATGTTCTGTACAGGAACCGCGGCGACGGGACTTTCGAGAACGTCGGCCGTGAGGCGGGTGTGAGCATGGGCCGCTGGTCCTGGTGCTCGGACTTCTGGGACTTCGACCACGATGGGTACTCCGATTTATACGTAGCCAACGGCTATATCTCGGCACCGGATCGCGAAGATATGGCCAGCTTCTTCTGGCGTCAGGTGGTTGGCAGGTCCCCGGAGGACGCCACACCTTCACCGTCGTATGAACAAGGCTGGAACGCGATCAACGAACTGATTCGCTCCGACCGCACCTGGCACGGCTATGCGAGAAACGTGATGTTTGCCAACAACGGCGACGGAACCTTCTCCGAGGTTTCCGGACCCGCGGGCCTCGACTGCATCGAAGACAGCCGCGCTTTCGCGCTGGCCGATCTGGACGGAGACGGGCGCCTCGAAGTGGCGCTGAAGAACCGGAACGCGCCGCAGCTCCGCATTCTGCACAATGCGATGCCGAAGATTGGGGCGTCGGTGTCCTTCCGCCTGCGCGGAAACAAGAGCAACCGGGACGCCATCGGCACCGCTGTCACGGTCGAGGCAGGCGCTCTGCGCCAGACAAAATATCTTCAGGCGGGATCCGGGTTCCTGTCGCAGCACTCGAAGGAGCTCTTTTTCGGGATTGGCACTCAGACTTCGGGAGTTCGCGCCACGGTTCGCTGGCCCAGCGGACAAACACAGCACTTCGAAAACCTGCCGCCGAATCACCGAATCGAGATCGAGGAAGGCGCCACATCTTTCGGGAAAAAGCCCTTCCAGGCGGCGCCACCCTCCTGGGCACACGGTGGTTTCGCTGGTCCGGGTTCCGCCGGTAATGGAGAAAAGCTGCCCACTGCGTCAGCGACCTGGCTGGCGGAACCGCTGCGCGCGCCGGCATTTTCCCTCGCCGATCATGAGGGCCGCACCCGCTCGCTGCAGGAGTTCCGCGGGCGCGTGGTGCTCCTTTATTTCTGGGCAACGGAAGAGCAGGAGTGCCTTCGGCAGCTGCGACTCCTCAACCAAAGGCTGCCGGCGCTGACCAGGGCCGGCGTTGAAGTTCTGGCAGTCAATGTCGACCAGCCCTCCAGCGCAGCCGCGGCTCGCTCTTTTGCCATGCGAGAGCGTTTGGAGTTTCCGGTAATTTTCGCCACGCAGGAGGTCGCCGGAGTTTATAACATCCTTTATCGTTATGTTTTCGACCGGCACCGGGACCTGCCGATTCCAACCTCCTTTCTCCTGGACCGCGACGGGATGATCGTCCACATCGACCAGGGCTATGTGAATCCAGAGCGGATTCTGCGCGATGTCGCATCGATGCCTGCGACGGCAGAAGAAAGGATGCGGCTGGCATTGCCGTTTTCAGGACACTGGTACCATGGCACGATTGCGCGGAATGACTTTACGTATGGAGTCGCTCTTTTCCAGCACGGCTATCTCGATCAGGCGGAAGACTCGTTCAGGGAGGTCATTGCCGGCAATCCTGAGAACGCGGATGCGTGGTACAACCTGGGGACTCTCAACCTGCGCAGAGGCAACCTCGAGCAGGCACGCGATGACCTGGAGAAGAGTGCGACGCTCCGGCCGGACTATCCCGAAGCCTGGAATAATCTCGGCATGATTGCGGCGCAACAGGGCAACGGGGAGGAAGCCATTCGCGACTTTCAGCGGTCGCTGCAGATTCGGCCTGATTTCGCCACGGCCCTGCTGAACCTGGGGAACATTTACCGGCGCAGCGGGAATCTGGACGAGGCTGAGAAATCCCTTGGCCGCGCGCTGGAGCTGGAGCCCGACGATCCGGAAGTGAATTACAGTCTGGGCATGCTCCGCGCACAGGACAACCAGCTGCAGCAGGCATCAGAGTATCTGCAAAAGGCGATCAGCCTGCGGCCCGATTATGCCGAAGCGATGAACAATCTCGGTGTTCTCTACGCGCAGCTGCAGGATTACTCCAAGGCGGAGGCCCAGTTCCGGACCTGTATTCGACTGGTACCCAACTTCGATCGAAGTTACCTGAACCTCGCGAATCTTTATGCGACGCAAAGCCAGAAGCAGGAAGCCAGGGAGGTTCTGGAGGACCTTCTGCGGGTGCAGCCGGACAATCCCAGAGCAAAACAGGCGCTGGACATGCTGCAATAGGGCTCCAGGAATGCTCATGCCTTTTCGCCGATCCGGGAATCGGAAGTTTCACCGTACCGCGATGCTGGCTCTCTGTGCCGCTGCCGGGTTTCTGCCCATGGGAATTCGTGCGCAGCAGGCGAGCAACGACACGTCCGCCCTGGCCGGTGTGAAGAGCCTGATTCAACAGAATCGCCTGGAGGAGGCCAAAGGCGAATTGCAGGCTCAGTTGCGGACGAACCCGTCCAGCGCCGAAGCATACGATCTGCTGGGAATCATCGACACCGAGCAACAGGATTATCCGGATGCGCTCCCGGCGTTCCAGAGAGCGTTGCAGCTTGCCCCCCGATCGCCCAGTATCCGGAATAATCTGGCTAACCTTTATACGGCGGAGAAGAAATTCGATCTTGCCGAAGATACTTATCGGTCGACGCTGCGGATCGACCCGGCAAACCGTGACGCGAACTACAACCTCGGCGTCCTGCTTGTTGCGCGCAACCAACCCCAAGCAGCGATCGAGTACTTCGACCGAGTCCGCCCCGCCGACCAGGCCACACAATTCAACCTCATCAAAGCCTGTTTGGCAGCCAAACGCACAGCGGAGGCTCTGCGCATGGCGACGCAACTTTCGGCCGGGAGCAAGTCCGACATCCGGGTGCACTTTTCTCTCGGCATGCTGCTGGCCTCGGCCGGCCAATACAAGCAGGCAGAACTGGAGCTGGAGCAGGCGGACGAGCTGCAACCGGAGACTTTCGAGATTCTGTATAACCTCGGAGTCACGTTCCTGCTGGACCATGACAACAATCGCGCGGAGCTTCAGTTGTCGCGCGCGCTCCGGCTCAGGCCCGATTCCCCCGAAACGCTTGTCGCGCTGGCGCAGGTGTACCGAAGCGAGTCTCGTCCCCTCGATGCTCTGGACCTGCTCGTCCGCGCCCACAAGGCGGTTCCGGGGAACACGGATATCGTTCTGCGCATGGCACAAATCAGCATGAGTCAGGGCTACTTCGAAGATGCCATCCCGCTGCTCGAAAGCGCGATTCAAACCGCCCCGCAGCAACCCGACCTGCATCTCGCGCTGGGCCAAAGCTATCTGCGATCGGACCGGCTGGAAAAGGCCGTCGCGGAATTCACCAGGACCATTACTCTCCAGCCTTCCCTGCGCGCTTACTCCTTCCTGGGGCTCGCGGATGCCGAGCTGGGGCGGTTCGATGCGGCGGTGCAGGATTTTCAGAACGGGCTGAAGTTCGACCCTCGCAGTACCTTCTGCCTCTTCAACCTTGGATATATTGCGGAGCGTCAGGGACACGCAGCCGCTGCAGAGGCCTACTTTCTGAAAGTGCTTCGCCTCGACCCGAAGTCACCCAATGCTCTTGAGGAACTGGCCGGCCTTCGCATGGACGCGAACCGCCCGGTAGAAGCCGAAGCGCTTCTGAAGAGATATGTGGAAGTCAGCCGCGACCCGGCAACAGGTTATTACAAACTGGCGATGGTAGAGCGAAAGCTGCACCAGCCGGCGGCTGCAGAACGGGACCTGGCGCTGTTCCAGAGTTCTTCCGCTCATGCGCGGCCTGTTACGTATGACTATGAGAATCTCTTCGACTATCTGGAGAACCGCTCGACCCTTTCGCCCGGCGCGCAGAATGAGAAGGACCTTGCAATCCTGCTGGATCAGCGCCGGAAGCACCCCGACCAGCCGGAAGTCGTCTATCTCCTCGCGCAGACTTACCTGCGTTCGGGAGATATCGACGAGGCGCGCAGCATGATCGGACAACTGGACGCGATGCGAGCGGGGGACTACCGCACGCTGGCCGGAGCCGGAGTTTTGCTGGCCCGGTATCACCTCTATGACGATGCTGTCCGGCAGTTTCAGGCGGCGCTGGCGCAAAGCCCGGATTCCGATGACGTAAAGTTCGACCTGGCCGATGCATTGTTCCGCAAGGGCGACGATAACAGGGCCCTCGACGCCGCGCAGCAGGTTTCGGCGAAGGGACAAAATGACGAGTCGTATCTGGCGCTTCTCGCCGATATCGAAGCCCACCTCGGCCGTGCATCCCAGGCAGAGGAGACTTATCGCCAGGCCATCAGCCGCAGTCCTGACAACGACCAGAATTACCTCTCTCTCGCTCTGGTGCAGTTACGCGAGGGAGATACTGCGGAGGCCAGGGAGACGCTGCTGCACGGGCAGGCCAGAATTCCGGCATCGGGCAAGATCCTCTGGGGGCTGGGGGTCGACGCCGTCATGGTAGGCAATGACTCGGAGGCGGAGAAAGAGTTCGAGCGCGCTCTCGACCTCCTTCCGGAGTGGCCGGGCAGTTACTCGCTGCTCGGCGTTTTTTATTTTGAGACCGGGGAGGTTGCCCGGGCCAGGGAAGTTCTGGATCGCTTCAAGAACAGCAGTGCGGCCGGGGGACTGGATGTGAATCGGATCGAACAGACATTGGCTTCCGCCCCGGCAGGACAGGGCGGAGACAAGAGTCCGCTGCCTGCCGTAAAACGCGCACAAATCCTGCAGATAGCTACGGCTTTGGTAGACCAGACTCTCTGATCATCTGAGCGGAGAAATTCTGCGGCTACCAGCGCGGCGTGCCGTTCACCGGCTCGTCCACGCGCAGATATTGATCCCCGGGCACATCCTGGAGTGTCTGGATCACGCCGCTCGGCCAGCGAATCTCGATCCGCTTTACAGTCTTTTCCCTTCCCAGCCCGAAGTGAGCCCGCACGTCGCCGGACGACAGATAACTCGAGGCGGTGGTGACTGTGTACCATTGGGAGCCGGCCGCAGTATCGATGCGAATCACGGCTCCAATGCCGTCGCGGTTGCTGCGGTGACCGACCAGTTTGAACCCGATCCAGTGATTGGCGGTTTTGGTTCGATTCATCAGAACGTGCGCGGGCCCGCCATTTTCGGTGATGACAGCGTCGAGGCGGCCGTCGTTGTCGATGTCTCCAAGCGCTAAACCGCGGCCCACCCAGCGCTGCGTGAAGACCTGACCGGAAACGGGTCCCACATCGACGAATTTCTTTCCCTCGATGTTGCGAAGCAGCATGGGAGGCTCGCGGTAGTGCAGGTTCGGGTAGCTCTTCTCAATCGTATCCAGGTCGTGTCCCTGTGCGATCAGGAGATCTTTCCAGCCGTCATTGTCATAGTCCATGAGCCGCACACCCCAACCGGAGTGCAGCAGCGTGGCGCCGCCGACTCCGGTGGCGTAACTGTTGTAACTGAAGGTGCCATCGCCATCGTTGCGATAGAGAGCGTACTTCTGATTGGCCAGGTCGTCGACAAACAGGTCCGGCCAGCCATCATTATCAAAGTCAGAAAAGTCGACACCCATGCCGGCGAAGGTGCGTCCATCGTCGTCGACGGCAACGCCCGACTCGAGACCAACCTCCTCGAACGTGCCATCTCCCTTGTTATGGAAGAGAAACTCCGGCATGGAATCGTTGGCGACGAAGATATCCGGGTGTCCGTCATGATCGTAGTCGGCAATGGCAATGCCCAGCTCCTTGCCAGGCTTGTCTAACCCCAACTTGTGCGCTACCTCGGTGAAGGTGCCGTCACCATTGTTGTGATAAACGAGCATCGAGATAGGTGGAAATACATCGGGATGGCAGTAACCCCGGTTATCCTTCGGGCCGCACCACACGTCATCCCAGTCCCACTGGATATAGCGGAGCACGACCAGGTCCAGATAGCCGTCGCCGTCCAGATCCACCCAGGCGGCGGAGGTGGACCACCCGCTGCCCGCCACTCCGGCTTTCCGGGTAACATCCGTGAAGGTGCCGTTTCCATTGTTGTGATAAAGGTGGTTGCCGCCGAGGGAAGTAACAAAGAGATCCTCGTAGCCGTCGTTGTCATAGTCTCCGACAGCAACTCCCATCCCATAACCTACCCCTGCGACGCCCGCTTTCTCTGTTACGTCTTCGAACGTGCCGTCTGGTTTCTGGTGGTAGAGGCGGTTCCAATAGCGGGGCCCGGTTTTCTCCGGAATCGTTCCTTTGGGGACGAAATCGGGGAAGGGCGCGCCGTTGACAAGATAAAGGTCGAGGCGGCCGTCGTTGTCGTAGTCGAAGAGCGCAGCGCCCGAGCCCATCGTCTCCAGCAGGTATTTTCGCGAACTGTGGGGCGCCTGGTGGACGAAGGTGATGCCGTCCTGGGCGGTAGCGTCCACGAAATCGGCGGGGACCAGCTCAGAAGAAGCGGGTTTCGCGGTCTGAGCGACTCCGGACAGCAGCAGACAAACGGCTGCACACGATCCTGTAAGCCAGAACCAGATGGATCTCTGCAGGAATCGAATGCCTCTCGCAGGAGCGGCCGGAGGCTCAGTTGTTGCGGTTATGCGCTCGTGTTTCCTCAGCCTCATTCAGGAATGCGGTGGCTCGCGGCGGACTGCCAGCCTGTAGACTACACCGCCCACCGGCGGTGGCAGTGAATGCGAAGTGGACAGGGCCGGATTCCGTGTTCTCCGACTGCGTGCGGCCGCGGTCCTGCAATCGCGCGCCGGGCCTTCTCTGCTCGTTCATGGGCAATCGGTCGGGCCTCGCCGACAGGCGCGTTTTCATCTGAAACCGTTGCTGCGCTCTTCGTGGCCGGCTGTCGTCCCGGATATAATTCGCCTGAACTCTGTGGAAGTCTTATCCAATCTCGCGTGGGTGGCGATCGCCGTGTTTCTCTGGGGGTTTTGGCTGGCTGACCGCCGGCGAGCCCACGACGGCGCGCTGTTGCCCAGGACCGGCGCGCAGCTGATCGCGCTCGCGATGCTGACCGCCATTCTGCTGCCGGTCATCTCAGTCACGGACGACCTGCAGGCTTCGCACAACCCCGCGGAGGTGGAACGAGCCTGCAGCCGAACCGACCAGCACGCATTTCTTTATTCCGGAATGCATCCTGCGCCTGCGGCTCACGCGCTCCTCGCCACCGATTCCCGTTTTGCCCGACCCCGGACCATTGGATTCCTGACATCGGAGCACTCACCGCGTTGCTCCCGGAGGGCGCACATCCCGGTTTTCTGGTCGCGACCTCCCCCGGTCTCTCCGGCTGTATCCGTCCAGGCGTAATCCCCGTCTGTATACCTGCTCGCCTATCCCGGCGATGAATGGACACGTATCATGAGACTCCGTCTTTCCAGGCTCGGGCTCCTCGGCTTTCTTCTGGCGGCTCTTGCACCGGCGTATCCTCAGAACGCGGCGCAGGCGCCGCTGACCCTCGACCAGGTGCTGGCAATCGCGCGCGCGAAGAACCCCGGGCTGCTCTCGGCCGAGCAGCACGTGGAAGCAACCAAAGCGGCGGAGATTACCGCGGGGCTGCGCCAGAATCCATCGTTCACCGTTTCCGGAGCGAACACGACGCTGCCGGCGAACAACCCCAGCAGCCCGTACACCTACGTTGGGAACATTTCGCGCCTCTTTGAGCGCGGGCAAAAGCGCCGCTGGCGGCTGGACGTTGCCGACGCCACGACAGCGGTGACGCGCAGCCAGTACAACGATCAGGGGCGGCAGCTGGAGCTGCAGGTGAAAGATGCCTTCGTCAACATGCTGGCGGCGAAGGCCGCGCTCCAGGTGGCGCAGGACAATCTCGACAGCTATCGCAGGACCGTCGATCTGAGCAAGGTTCGCCTCGATGCCGGCGACATCAGCAAAACCGATTACGAGCGCATCGACCTGCAGCTGGCCGAGTTTGAGTCCGACTACGACAACGCCAGGCTGGATTTCGTCCAGGCCAGCGATTCGTTGCAGCTGCTGATGGGGATCGATCAGCCTTCGTCCACCTTCGCGATTGCGGGCTCGCTGGAACCGCCTGCGATCACGCCGAAGCTGACACAGATCCAGCAGCAGGCGCTGGCCGCGCGCCCCGACTACCTGGCCGCACAACAGTCGGTGACTCTGGCCGATGCCAACGTGAAGATGGCCGATGCCGATGGGACCGTTGACCCGACGCTGGGAGGCGAATACGAGCGCGTGGGGGTCTACAACAGCGCGGGATTCCAGATCTCGGTTCCCGTGCGGATTTTCGACCGGAACCAGGGCGAGAAGCAGCGCACGCGGTATGAGGCGCAGTCGTCGCGGCTGGCCGAGGTAGCGGCGCGCAATCAGGTGCTGAACGACGTGGACCAGGCATGGGCAGGCTATGTGGCGGCGGTCGATCTGGCCAAACGCTACAACGGCCACTATCTGGCGGAGTCAGAAAGCGTTCGCAACAATCTGGAGTTCAGCTACCGGCATGGCGGCGCCACGCTTCTGGACTATCTCGACGCCCTGCGCGATTACCGGCAGATTCACCTCGACGCTCTGGCCGCCAACCAGCAGGTGTGGCTCAGCATTCATCAGCTCAGCTTCGCCGCCGCTACGGAGATCGTTCCATGAAACAGGTTCTGTTCGTATTTGCAACTGCGGCGGGCGCGCTCGCCTGCTCCGGATGTCACAGCGGGGAATCGCTTCCGCAGACCAGTACCCCGCACCCCCGGGTGGTGGAAACAACCACAGTGCACCGGCGGGTGGTGACGAGCCAGCTGGTGCTGCCCGCGCGCATTGTCGCGGTTCCTACGCGGTTGGTGCACATCTACCCGCTGATCAGCGGGCGCGTGCTTTCGCTGCGGATTCTGCCCGGCCAGGAAGTCCGCAAGGGCGAGACGATTGGGACGCTGCAGAGCAGCGACGCGGCCCAGGCGCGCTCGGATTTCGAGAAAGCAAAGATCGAAGCGGATCGCGCGGACCTGCAGCTGGCGCGAGGGAAGGATCTGCTGGCGCACGACGTGATGGCGCAACGGGACTACGACGATCTGAAAGCCCTGGACGCCGCCGATCATGCAGAACTGGAGCGGGCGCGGCAGACGCTGCACATGCTCGGATTCAGCGAGAACGACACCAGCGACATTGTGCCGATCACGGCGCCGATCTCCGGGGTGGTGCTCGACGTAGGCACGGGTCCGGGCGAACTGCAGCGGTCTCTCGATAACGCCACGGCCATCGCCACCATCGCCGACATCGATTCGGTGTGGGTGGTCGGCGATCTGTATCCGCGCGACCAGTCATCGGTCCACGTGGGGCAGACGACAGCGATCCAGGTAAACGGCTATCCCGGACTCACGCTGCACGGCAGGATCGATAACATCTCCGACGCGGTGGATCCGGTTTCGCTCACTCTGAAGGTGCGGGTGGTGCTTGCGAATCCGGGGCATCGCCTGAAGCCGGACATGTACGCGAGCATGACGGTCGCGGGATCTCAGCGCAACGTGATTGTCGTCCCGGCAACGGCAGTCATTCAGAACGGGCACGAGACGTTTGTGTTTGTCGCGACGTCACCGGGCAAATACGAGAAGCGCGACATCAAGCTGGGCAGCACGGAAAGCGACAACGACGAAGTGGTGCAGGGCCTGAACGACGGCGATCAGGTGGTGAGCACGGGAGCCGAGCTTCTGCGCGAGAGCGAGGACCAGTAGGCATGCAGGCGCTTATCCGCACATTGCTTCGTTACCGCAACGTGGTGCTTATCGTCTTTCTGGCGGCGCTGGCGCTGGGAGGCTACGCCTTTACCCAGCTGGATATCGAGGCGTATCCCGATCCGTCTCCACCGATGGTGGAATTCATCACGCAGAACCCCTCGTGGTCGGCCGAAGAGATGGAACAGCAGGTGACTATCCCGATGGAGACCGGGCTGGACGGAACGCCGCAGCTCGATCAAATCCGGTCGATCAGCATTTTCGGGCTCAGCGACGTCAAGATGTACTTCGCCTTCGACAGCGATTACTTTGTCGATCGCCAGGAAGCGCTGAACCGTCTGCAGCAGGTCACGCTGCCGAATAACCTGCAGCCGCAGCTCTCGCCGGAGTCGCCGGTAGGAGAAATTTACCGCTACCAGCTCACCGGGCCGGGCTACTCGCTGAACGAGCTCAAGGCCACGCAGGACTGGTTTGTGGTGCGCGAGATCAAGCAGGTGCCAGGCATCATCGACGTAGCCACGTTTGGCGGCACGACGCGGCAGTATCAGGCCGAAGTGGACCCCAGCAAGCTGCTGACGTATGGCGTGACGATGACGCAGGTGGTCAACGCCGTGCAGAACAGCAACGCCAATGCGGGCGGCAACTATCTGACGATCGGCAGCCAGAGTGTGAACGTCCGCGGCATCGGCCTGCTGCACACGCTGGACGACATGCGGAACATCGTGGTTGCCGAACGCAACGGCGTGCCCGTGCTGCTGAGCGATGTGGCCGATGTGCGGGAAGGCCATCAGCCGCGACTGGGCAAAGTGGGCCGCGAAGTGAACGGCCGCGACGATCCGGACATCGTGGAAGGAATCGTGCTGCTGCAGAAGGGGGCTAAATCGCTGCCCGCGCTGGCGGCGCTGCGGGAGAAGATCGCGGCGCTCAACCGCGGCAATCTGCTGCCGCCGGGGATGCAGATCAGCACCATCTACGACCGCACAAGGCTGATCAACATCACGACGGAGACGGTGCGGCACATCGTAATTCTGGGGCTCTCGCTGGTGACGCTGGTGCTGCTCACCATGCTGGGCGACTGGCGCATCACGCTCATCGCGGCGATCACGATTCCCTTCGCGGTGCTGTTTGCATTCAGCATGATGGTGCTCACCGGACAGTCGGCCAACCTGATTTCCATCGGCGCCATCGACTTCGGCATTCTGGTCGACGCGTCCATCGTGGTGCTGGAAAGCGTCTACCGCAAAGTCTCACGGCGAGTGGAGGGTGAAGAGCCGCAGGAGCTGATCCTGGCGGGAGTGGCGGATTCGGCCAAACCGGTTCTGTTTGCGACGCTGATCATTCTGGTAGCGTTCATTCCGCTCTTCACGATGCAGGGCGTACCGGGGAAGATTTTTGCGCCCATGTCGGTGACCTATGGATTCGCGCTCACGGGAGCGCTGATCTTCGCGCTTCTCTTTGCTCCTGTACTTGGGTCATTGGCCGTGCCCAAGCAGATCCGGAAGGAAGCGAAAGAGACATGGCTCAGCGCGTTCTTCCGGCGCCGTTACGAAGGAACGCTGCACCTGGCTTTGCGCTTCAGCAAGGTGACGTGGCTGATTGCGCTTTTCGCGCTCGCCGGCGCCGCCATCCTTTTCCAATTCGTGGGCGGAGAATTCATGCCCGCGCTGGAGGAAGGCAATCTGTGGATTCGCGCCGACATGCAGCAGGATATTTCCTTTCAGGCATCGGAGAAGCTGGCGGACGACATTCGCGCGACGCTGCGCGCTTATCCGGAGGTCACGCAGATCGTGTCTCAGATGGGCCGGCCTGACGATGGCACCGATGTGAGCACCTTCAACAACATCGAATTCCTGGCGGATCTGAAACCCGTCTCGCAGTGGCGGCCGCAGTTCCATGGCAGCAAGGAGAGGCTGATCGCGGCTATTTCGCGGAGCTTTCAGCAGTACCCCGGGGTCGACTTCAACTTCTCGCAGAACATTCAGGACAACGTCGAGGAAGCCATGTCGGGGGTGAAGGGGGAGAACTCACTCAAGCTCTTCGGCAGCGACTTCGAAGAGTTGACACGCCTGGCCGATCAGATTGCCGGCATCATGAAGCAGGTTCCGGGCATCACCGATGTCGGCGTTTTCGACGTGACGGGCCAGCCCAGCCTGCTGGTTTCCATCGATCGGCTGAAGGCGGCGCGCTACGGGCTCCAGCCGCAGGACATTAATAATGTTGTACAGGCGGCAGTGGGCGGGGCGCCGGTAACGCAGATCATCGATAACGACCGGCGTTTCGATTTTGCGGTACGCTACGCTCCACAGTTCCGCAGCACTCCGCAGGAAATTTCGCAGATCCTGCTGCCCACCCCGGACGGAAACCAGGTGCAGCTGGGCTCGGTAGCCGATGTCAGCATTCACAACGGCGCGTTCATGATTTACCACGAGGCGGGGCGCCGGTATATTCCCATCAAGTTCAGCGTGCGCGGACGCGATTTAGCCAGTGCGATCCAGGATCTGCAGGGACGTCTGGCCGACGCGGTGAAACTGCCGAGCGGATACGAATACACGTGGGCGGGCGAATTCGAGAGCCTGCGGCGCGAGCAGCAGCGGCTGGCCTTCATCATTCCCGTCAGCCTGGCCGTGATCCTGGTTCTGCTCTACATTCAGTTCCGCACCTGGCGCGATGCGTTCATCGTGATTGCCACTCTGCCCTTTGCCGCCATCGGAGGCATTCTCTCGCTCTTCCTGACACGCACTCCGTTCAGCATCTCAGCGGCGGTCGGGTTTACGTCGCTGACCGGCGTGGCGACGCTGGGCGCCGTGGTTTTTCTTTCCGGGATTCGCCGCGCCCAGCGCGAGGAAGGGTTCGACGCCGGCCTCGAAAAGGGATGCCACGATGAGATGCGCCCGGTGGTGATGGCCTGCATGGCAGCCGGTGTCGGATTGCTGCCTGCCGCGATCGCGACAAGCATCGGCGCACAGGCGCAGCAGCCGCTGGCCCGCGTGGTGGTGGGAGGCATGATCACGACGGTGTTCGCGATTCTGTTCGTCATGCCGCTGCTCGCGCGGCAATTTGCGCCGCGAGAGAGGCTGACGCACAGCGGCAACGAAGAGCCGGTTCTGTAACGGCATCTGCTTGCTTTCGCAGGACCGACTCTTACAATCGGATCATATGCAGCCTGCCGAAAGCCTGGGGTCGCGGTTCTACGGACTGATTTTCCGCGGAAGCAGGGGCGCAATACTGATCCGCGCGGCGGTTCTGATCGCGGCCGTCGCGGTGCTGGACTGGCGCACGGTCGACGAAATCCCCCTCCGTTTTCTGTATCTGGTTCCCATGGTGGTGCTGGGGGCGATCCTGAGCCCCTGGCAAATCGCGGCAGCCGCCGGCCTGTGCACGTATCTTGCGGAGATGTTCGACGGTTTTCGCTGGACGGTGCGAGCGGGGATTTCCCGCGACGTGCTTTATTACGCCGCATTCCTGGGCGCGGGCTTATTCGTGCGGGAAGTGAACCGCAATCGTCAGATCGTGCAGCGGCATATCGAGGAAATTCAGCGGGAGAGCGAGGCCAGGCGCGAAGCCGAGGAGCAGCTCAAGATCCTGGTGGAGAGCAGTCCCGCCGCCATCTTCACCGCGGATACCGATGGGATCGTGCTCATGGCAAACGAAGCAGCGCACCGCATGCTGGCGATCGGATCGGGGCAACTGCCGGGGAAGGCGCTCCACAAATACCTGCCGTCGCTGCGCAACGTCTACGCGATCGACGCGGCCCCTCAGTTCTTCCGTACCGTGATGCAGGCGCGCGCCCGCCGCGACGACGGGGAGACCTTCCTGGCGGACATTTCTTTCGCAACCTATCGAACCAACGCCGGAATGCGTCTGGCCGCTATGGTGATGGACGCCTCGGAAGAGCTGCGCACGCACGAAGTTTCCGGTCTGCACCAGCTTCTGGCCGGCTCCCGCATCGCGATCGGCGCGGTCTCGCACGAGATCCGGAACATTTCCGGCGCCATCGCCGCCGTGCACCATAATCTCGCGCGTGACAGGGGACTCGCGGCCAGCCGCGATTTCGAGGCCCTGGGCAACCTGATCGCGGGGCTGGAACGCATTGCCAACCTGAACGCGCAACCCTCGGCCAACCAGGCTACGGACATCGATCTTGCTGCCCTGCTCGACGAACTGCGGATCGTTATCGCGCCCATGCTCGAAGAGGAGGAAATTGCAGCGCACTGGGAGGTCGACCCGCTCCTGCCGCAGGTCTGGGCCGATCGCGCCAGTCTGATGCAGGTCTTTCTGAATCTTGTCACGAACAGCATCCGCGCCCTGTCGGCGCGCGACCAGCGGCTGCTCAGCGTGACGGCAAAAAGGGAAGGCAGCCGGGCGCTGGTGGAGTTTGCCGACAACGGCGGAGGGGTCGCGCATCCGGAACAGCTTTTTCGGCCCTTTCAGGATGGGGCGCAGTCGTCGGGCCTTGGCCTGTATCTCTCGCGGGCGTTCCTGCGTTCCTTTGGTGGCGAAATTCGTTATCTCGCGCTGCCCGATGGAGCGTGCTTTATCGTTAACCTCAAAGTTGCCGAGTAGGGCGGGGTCTGCATGGGCGAAATCAGTATTCTTCTGGTGGACGATCACGGCCTCTTCCGGGAAAGCCTGGGCCGTCTGCTGGAGACGGCGCCCGGCATCCGCGTGGCCGCCCAGTGCGCCACCGTCGCCGAGGCCATGACGGCGCTCACAGAGTCGGAGCCCGACGTGATCCTGCTGGACTACGATCTCGGCGAGGAATCCGGACTGCAGCTTCTGACGGAACTCAAACACCGCGCCAGCGGCTCCAGGGTGCTGATGGTCACCGCCGGATTACCCGACGAAATCATCTTGCGCGGGATGGAAATGGGCGTTTCCGGCATCTTCCTCAAACACAGCAGTCCAAACCTGCTGATCCAGGCCATCCGAAGCGTTGCCGAGGGCGAAGTCTGGCTGGCCGATCCGGCCTTTCACACCCTGCTGGCGGAGCGGCGCAACCGCGCCGATCAGCTGGACCGCGCCCGACCTCTCACCAATCGCCAGCGGGAAGTCCTGCGGGGCATCCTCGATGGCCTGGCCAACAAAGAGATCGCGTGGAAACTGAACACTTCGGAGACAGCGGTGAAAGCCGCGGTTCAGGAGCTTTTTCACAAAGCAGGGGTCCGGACGCGCAGCCAGCTCGTCCGGATCGCCATCGAGCAGCACACACTCGACTGGCTGAGCCCGGCCCGGGAAAAGGCCTGAAAGCCTCCTTAGCCGGGAAACAACCGGGCGAGTCGATCCAGGGAGCGGGCCCACATTTCCTGGAGCCACAGGGAATCGGCGGCCGATGCGATGCCGCGGTGATGCAGCTCAAGAATCGTGCTGGAGAAATTTCCGAACAATCGGATGTAGACGAGGCTCTCCGCCTGCTCTCGATGGCCGCTCATCCTCCAGGTGAAAAGCATCTTGCGGCGGCGGCAAAATCGGTACGTACCGCTGACGATCAGGTCGCGGCCTCCGCTTCGATAATGATCGAAGCGATAACTGTCGGGCTGCCGCCACGCGACCAGATACGAATCGGCATCGTCCCCCGGAAAAGCGATCCAGGTCTCCAGATACTCCGGTTGGGTGAACGCCTGAAAAATGCGGGCCGCGTCGGCCGGGATGCTGAGCCGCATCGCCATGTCGAACGGTGCGGGAAAAGCGTGATCCGGGCTCCGGAAATACCTGGGCAGCTTTCGTTCAACAGCAACAGCCTGAGTGCTCATGCCAGGAGAGAAAGCAACCAGGAAGCCAGCCGGCACGCGGCGATCGATCTTGTGACGGAAGATGGCCGGGCGGGATGAGCTGTCGCCAGCGCAGGATGATCGTACCTGGGCTCGACATTTGCCCGGCGCACGCGGGCTGCAACAATGCAGAATCTGCAAGAAGCGGGCAGCGAAGTCTGCTTTTTCGTATCCGGGGACAGGCGGCACGTTTCTGCAGATGAAGGGGTCGATTCGGAGGACCAGAAGGGCCGCCGCGCGGACCTGTGCGGCGAAGGTGCTGCATCCCGCCTCCCAAAATCGGGATCCGGCGCTCAGCGGCGCAGCAATTCCTGAATGCGCGAGCGATACGTGCGGCTCACGGGAACCTTCTGGCCGTTGAGGAGCACCACTGCCGTTTCACCGTCGTTCTCCGTTCGCACTTCCTTAATGTGCTGCAGGTTCACGATGGCGGACCGGTGCACGCGCAGGAAGGTTCGGGGGTCGAGCCGCTTCTCCAGGTGCGCCATGGTCTCGCGCAGCAGATGGCTTTCCTCGTCGGTTGAGATGCGCACATAATTTTCCTCGGCGCCTACCCAGCGAATCTCCGACACCGGCAGAAACAGGATCCGGCCTCGGGACCTGAAGACGATGCGCGTCGTGTAGCGCCGGCCTTTTTTCCCGGCCGCCTCGTCCCGGGTGCCGTTGGCATGCTCGCGAACGCGGTCCAGGGCCGCCCACAACCGCTCCGGGGCAAAGGGTTTCAGGAGGTAGTCGATGGCGTGGACGTCAAAGGCGCGCACCGCGTACTGATCGTAGGCGGTGGTGAAAACGATGCGCGGCATGGTCAGGCCGGGTTGCGCCGCAAGCGCGTCGACGACGTCAAATCCATCCATGTCGGGCATGCGGACATCGAGAAACACGAGGTCGGGACTGGCCGCACGCACCAGCGCGATGGTCTCGGCCGCGGTGGCGCATTCTCCCACCACTTCGCAATCCGTCTGTTCCCGCAGCAGCAAACGCAGTCTTTGCCGCGCCAGGACTTCATCGTCCGCCAACACTACCTGGATCGTCATGCCTCAAACCGTGGCGTCTCTTCCGTGTTGCTACCGTTCATCTGCAGGGGCAGGGCGATGGTTACGTTGACGCGCCCCATCCCGACCTCGCGCACGGTAAGCGATCCGCGGTCGCCGTAATGCAGCCGGAGACGATCCCGGACGTTGGCCAGACCCACCCCCGTGCGCGCCGGCTCTTTGCCGGCCCCATTCAGGCCGTTACCACTATTGACGACGCTCATCCTCAGTCGTTTGCCGTCGCGGCGAATTTCGATGGTTAGTTCCCCGTTTCCCGGACATTTGGACAGGCCGTGAACGTAGGCGTTTTCGACCAGAGGCTGCAGGATGAGCGCGGGAACCAGAGCGTCATGCAACTCTGGTTCCACAAAAAGTGTCTGCTTCACCCTATCGGCATACCGCAGGTTCTGCATGGCCAGGTAGACCTCAACGAATTCGACTTCCTTTTGCAGGGGAATCAGCTGTACCTCTCCCCGCTCCAGGGTGATACGCAGGAGGCTGCTCAGCTGTTCCAGCATCGCGTCGGCGGCGTTGACGTCGGTGCGCATGAGGCTGGAGATGCTGTTCATCGCGTTGAACAGAAAGTGCGGATTCAGCTGCATGCGCAGCGCCGCCAGCCGCGCCTGCACCAGCTGCATCTGCAGCCGCGCCGCCGTCGTTTCCTTCTCCCGGAACTTCTGGTAATAAACCACGCCCCGGAAAAACAGAAAGGCGCTCCAGAAGATCGCCAGGCTGCCGACGAACTCGGCGTTCAGCTGGAACGTCAGCCGGTGCCAGTAATTCATCGGAGGCCGGTCGATCGGGACTCCGGGAAAGAACAACACCCAGATCATCTCTTCCAGGATGCTCAGCGCGACGCTGAGGGGAATAGCCCTGGTGAGCAGGGAGACGAACCGCGCTTCCATGATCAGGGGCCGCAGAAACCGCCACAGCAACCAGCAGATGATCCCCCACAACAGGAACTGCGTCCCCCACATCTCGCTGATAAAGAGCAAACCGATCCGATAGCCCCAGCGCCGCGCGTTGAGGTAGTCCTGCAGACCGAACAGGAGTCCCACCAGCACCGAAGCGCCGACAAAGACTGCCGGATGCATGAAGAACGGCCGCTCGTTCGGATGAGATTCCGGATTTTTCTTCACTCGATCGATTCCTTCTCCGCTGCAGAGCGGTAAGTCCGGCTCGGACCAGCCGGCAGAGCAAAGAGCCGACTCGGACCGGCCCCTGCGCAGGGCTGCCCTGGCCAGCGCGTTGTCCTGCTTCCGGCTCTTCCAAAATAGTCGAGCCTGCAGGGAAACGTCACGGCTGTCTTGCCTCGCGAAGCCATTGCGACGCAAGCCGCGTGTGCGCACGATAGCCGGAGTGTGCGCACCCCCTGGCGTTGTCCGTCCCGGCTGCCGGACCGGGCAGAGCGCGAAGTGCGTGGCTGGTCCCGGCATGGGTTCCGCCGGTCACAAATCAGCCATGGCCGCCCTTTTGATGAAGCCGCCAAAATTCATGACCAGTGGCAAGGTGTGCGTCGGGCCCTCTCGCATGGCAGGGGGCAAACAGTGTTCGAACCCGGACGGTTTCGTCCGGTTCCGGGCACCCATGCGCAGGTCGGCTCCTGAGCCACCCGTGCCGGCTTCCATATTTTTCAGCAGGATGCGCGTACCCTTCGTTTGGCCATGTACGGGCATCCCTGCAGACCAGGACCTTGTGGTGCTGTGCCCCAGGCTCGCCAGGCGCCTCAGGTCAGGGAGGCTCGATGATTCTCCAGACGGTACTGGCCGACGACGAACCGCTCGCGCGGCAGAAACTGCGGCAAATGCTGGGTGGAATTCAGGGAGTTGAGGTGGTGGGAGAAGGCGCCTCGGCTTCCGAAGTGCTCGAACTCGTGCGCGAGACGACCCCTCAGCTGCTCTTTCTCGATATCTGTATGCCGGGCGTGGATGGCTTCGCGCTCATCGACCAGCTCAACGCGATGCGGGGCATGATGCCGCCGCGTGTGATCTTCACCACCGCCTACGACACCTATGCGCTGCGCGCCTTCGACATGAACGCCGTGGACTACCTGCTGAAGCCCTTCACCGAGGAGCGCCTTCGCACCGCGGTCGACCGCGCCCGCGACGAAATCCAGAACGCCGGCAAATCCGCCCATCGCGAAGGAGCGACTCAAAAAGACGGACGTTACACCTCGCGTATCGTGTTCAAGTCGCGCGGACGAATCCTGTTTCTGCCGGTTTCCGACATACGCTGGATCGGTGCAGAGGAAAACTACGTCCGCATCTGCACGAAGACGGAAACGCATCTGCTGCGGCAAACCATGACCGATCTGGAAGGCAAGCTCGATCCGGAGATGTTCGCGCGCGTGCATCGCTCGGCGATCGTGAACCTGCAGTACGTGAAGGAGGTGCGCACCGAATCGCGCCGCGACTTCTCCGTGCTGCTGGTCAACGGGCAGCGGATCCCGATGAGCCGCAGCTACCATGCGCGGATCCTGCAGACCTTCCGGGGAAGCGTGCCGCGGCCTCAGGTCGCCTGATCGGCAAATCCTGGCCGGACCTGCTCGGGCGGGTCCGGCTTTCTATTGCCAGCCGCCGCCGAGAGCTCCGTACAGCTGCACCAGGGAAAGCGCTTCGCCTTCCTGCGCGTTCACCAGATTCAGTTGCGCGGAGAAAAGATCGGAATCCGTGGTGAGCACTTCCAGGTAGCTGGTAGCGCCGCCCTGATAGCGAGTTCTTGCCAGGCGCGTTGCGTCCTGCGCCGCAGCCACCAGCAGCTTCTCCTGCTGGCGCGCGGCACGCTGCTTGTCGAGCGCGATGAGCGCATCGGAAACATCGCGAAACGCCCCAGCGATGGTCTTTTGATAATTGAGGACCATTTCCTCTTTCTCATGCTGCGACAGCTGAAGCTGCCCGCGCAGCTTGCCGCCTTCAAAAATGGGCTGAGTGAGACTTGCGATGCCGTAGATGGTGTGGCCGCTGGGATCGAAGAGACTCGACCAGTCGTCGCCGCCCACTCCGCCGGAAGCGCTGATGGAAAGCTGGGGGAAGAACTGGGCGCGGGCGACGCCGATCTGCGCGTTGGCGGCGATCAGCTGTTCTTCGGCCTCAAGAATGTCCGGCCGTCGTTCCAGCAGACGCGAAGGCAAACCAACGGGGAGATTCTGCGGCGGCGGCGTCAGCGCGCTGTCGTCAGTGTGCGCGACCGAACCGGGATTTTCGCCCAGCAGCAGGCGGAGCGCATTTTCCTCCTGCTGAATCTGCTGTTCGAGCTGCGGAATCTGCGCGGAGGCGGTGTATTCCAGTTCTTCGGCCTGGCGCAGATCCGAGAGCGGCGCCGATCCACCGTCGGCGAGGCGGCGGGTGAGATCGACGGACTGCTGACGGGTCTGCAGCGTCTGCTTCGCGATGGCGAGCTGGCGATCGAGAGCGCGGAGCTGAATGTAGCCTGAGGCAACCTGTTCGACCAGGGTCATGCGCACCGCGCGCTGCGCCCAGACCTGGGCCAGCATCTGCGCCCGGGCGGCCTCGGTCTGGCGGCGATAGAGGCCCCAGAAGTCGGGCGTCCATGCAGAAGAAAGGTTGAAACTCCCGGCGTAGATCGAGCTGCCGATGGTGCTGCTGAGCGAGTCCGGCAAATAGGCGCCGATCCCGGTGCCCCCGACGGAGAGGGTGGGAAATTCCTGCGCGTGGGTAATCTTCAGCTGCGCCTGTTCTTCGAGGACGCGCTGCGCGGCAATGCGCACGTCGTAGTTGTTGGTGAGCGCGGTGCGGATGAGGGTCTGTAATTCCGGCTCGCGAAAAACGGCGGCCCAGTCTTCGTCGCCGAGGGAGGCCTTGTCGGCAGTAGCCACTTCGACGTTATCGGCTCCGCGGAAGGCGGGCGCAACCGCCACCTGCGGGCGCTTGTAGTTCGGACCGACGGTGCAGCCTGCCAGCAGGAGCAACAGCAACGCGCCAACCGCGGTCAGGCAGACATTTCGCTTCAGATTTGCGGATGAGGTCATGCAGCGTCTCCCTCTGCTTCAACAGCCACGGGCTCGCCCTCCGGGCCGCACGGGAAATTGGTGGAATCCATGGTGGTCCCCTTGCCACCGCGGGCAAAGCGATGGGAGAGGAACTCGACGACCGAGAACGTGGTGGGGACCATGAGGATGCCGACCGCAGTGGCCAGCGTCATGCCGCCGATGACGACGGTGCCGAGAATGCGGCGCGATTCGGCCCCGGCGCCGCTGGCCGTCCACAGCGGAATGCAGCCGACGATGAACGCCAGGGCGGTCATCACGATGGGGCGGAAGCGCAGACGCGCCGCGCCCAGGGCCGAGTCGCAGATGCTGCGCCCGGTCCGGTAGTTCTGGACGGCAAACTCGACGATGAGGATGGCGTTCTTCGCCGAGAGGCCAATGAGCATGATCAGGCCGACGGTGGCGAAGATATCATTCTCCAGTGATCGCGCGGTCAGCGCCAGATAGGCGCCGAGAATGGCGACCGGCGTACTGAGAAGAACGCTGAAAGGCAGCGTCCAGCTCTCATAGAGCGCCGCGAGAATCAGAAAGACGAACAGCAGCGAGAGCGCGAAAACTACCCAGGCCGGCGTGCCTTCGGCGGCGCGCTCCTCCTGGTAGCTCATGCCGGACCAGGAGTAGCCCATACCGGCCGGCATCGTCCTGTGAAAGGTCTCTTCCAGCGCGGCGCGCACCTGGCCGGAGCTGTAGCCGGGAGCGCCGGTGACGTTGAGCTGCGCGGCGTTGTACTCGTTGAAGCGCATGATGAATTCCGGACCGGTGATCTGGCGCACGTGCACGAGCGAGCTGAGAGGCACCTGAGATCCGTTCTCGCTGCGCACGTAGAACTCGCCGATGTTCCGGATGTTGCTGCGCGTATCGCCCTCGGCTTCCACGTAGGTTTGCCACTGCCGGCCGAAGCGGTTGAAGTAGTTCACCAGGTAGCCGCCCATGAACGTTTGCATCGTGGTGTAGATACTGCTCAGATCGACCTGTTGCTCTTCCGCCTTCTCGCGGTCCACCTCCGCGTAGAGTTGCGGCACGGCGGGCATATAGGAAGGAATAGCCGCGGCGATTTCAGGGCGCTGATGCAGTGCACCGAGAAACGTGAACAGGTTTTTCGTGAGGAAACTCGGATCATCGTTGCCGGAGCGGTCCTGCAGGATCATGGTCACCCCGCCCGACGTTCCGACGCCGGGAATCTGCGGCGGCGGGAACGAGAACGCGATGCCGTCGCTTACGCCCATGAGCTGCCGTTGTACGCTGGCCTGGATAGCCTGGATCTGTTCCTGTTTCGATTTCCGCTGCTCCCAGGATTTGAGGGAGACAAAGAAGAACGCGGTGTTGGTGCTCTGGGTCAGCGAGAGCAGATTGAATCCGTCGACGCCGACGACGCCGGAGATGCCGGGGGTGTGCAGCAGGGCTGTGGTCACTTTTTGCGCGGCCGCGTCGGTTCGTTGCAGCGACGATGCATCAGGCAGCTGCAGCGCTACGAAGAGGTAGCCCTGGTCTTCCTGGGGAAGGAAGCCGGTCGGCAGACGTCCGCCCATAAAAACGGCAATCACCGCGATGGCGCCCAGCGCCAGCATCGTAAAAAGCGATTTGTGAATCAGGCGGCTTGAAGTGCTGACGTATTGATCCGTGGTGCGACTGAAGAAATGGTTGAAGCGATCGAAGAACAGCTGCAGCGGGCTGCGCCGAATCTTGTGCTCGCGCGGCTTGAGCAGCAGTGCGGACAGGGCCGGGCTGAGCGTCAAAGCGTTGAACGCCGAGATGAGCACCGAGATGGCGATGGTGACGGCGAATTGCTGGTACAGCCGCCCGGTGATGCCCGGGATAAAGGCGGTGGGGATGAAGACGGCGGCCAGAATGAGCGCGATGGCCACGACCGGAGAGCCGACCTCCTCCATCGCGCGGATGGTGGCCTCGCGCGGCGTCATGCCCTCTTCAATGTGGTGCTCGACCGCTTCCACCACGACAATCGCGTCGTCGACGACCAGCCCGATGGCCAGCACCAGGCCGAAGAGCGAGAGCGTGTTGATGGAGAATCCGAGAAAGGGAAAGACGATGAAGGTCCCGATGAGCGAAACCGGCACCGCCATGAGCGGGATCAGCGTGGCGCGCCAGCTCTGCAGGAACAGGTAAACGACGAGCACGACGAGCAGCAGCGCAATGCCGAGGGTGAGCACGATATCGTGAATGCCCGCGGTGACTGCCTTGGTGGTGTCGAGGGGTATGTCATACCGCATGCCGGCGGGGAAATTTGCCGACAGCTCCCTGATGCGCTTCGTAACCAGCCGCGCTGTTTCCACGGCGTTCGACCCGGGGAGCTGGTAGACAGCCATCATGCCGGCCGGCGCATTGTTGTAGCGAGCCGAGAGGCTGTAGAGCTGCTCACCCATCTCGACGTGCGCTACATCGCGCAGGTGGAGCACGGAGCCGTCGGGATTGGCGCGAATAATAATGTTGCCGAACTCTGCCGGTGTGACGAGGCGCCCCTGCGTGCGCACCGTGTAGGTGAACTGCTGCCCGGACGGGATCGGCTCCCCGCCGATCTGGCCCGCCGGGTTCACGTTGTTCTGCGTCTGGATGGCATTGATGACATCGGTGGCGGTGACACCCAGCTTGGCGAGCAGGCTCGGGTCCACCCACACGCGCAGTGCGTACTGTCCGCCGAAAACCTGAATGCGCGAGACGCCGGGAACGCGCGTCAGTTCGTCCTGCAGATTGATGATGGCGTAATTGGTGAGGAAGTCCTGGCTGTAGCGGTTATCCGGCGAGGAGAGGCCGATGAGCATCAGCGGCGACGTCAGCGACTTGAGCACCGTAACGCCCGCCGTGTTGACCTGGGGCGGGAGCTGCGACTGTGCCTGGGAGACGCGCAGCTGCGAAAGAACCTGGTCGGTGTCCGCGTTCGTCTTGACGTCGAAATCGACATAGACCGTGGACTGCCCGTTATTGGCGTTGACCGAGTACATGTAGAGCATGTTGTCGACGCCGTTCATCTGCTGTTCGATCGGCGTGGCGACGGCTTCGGTCAGCGTCTTCGCATCCGCGCCCGGATAAAGTGCCTGCACCTGGATTTCCGGGGGGACGATATTGGGGTACTGCGAGGTCGGCAGCGTCAGCAGCGACACCGTCCCTACGATCACGGTGAGGATGGCGATGACGATGGCAACGATCGGTCTTCTGATAAAGAACTTCGACATGCTTCAGCTCCCTGCTGTGACGTTGGCGGCCGGAGAAGGCTGAGCTGCGTGCGGCGCGACCGGAGCCCCCTCTCTCAGCTTTTGCAGGTTGTCGGTAATGACCTCAGCTCCGGGCTGGAGACCGCTCTGGATGACCCAGTCGTTGCCGTACTGCGGACCCAGCATCACATTCACGACGTGCACGCGATTCGACGGGCCGACGGTGTAAACCTGCTCAATGCCCTGCAGTTCCTGGACCGCGATCTGGGGAACGAGCAGCGCACCGTGGCGAACCTCGGTCTCTGCCGTGACCCGGCCGAATTGCCCGGGGCGAAGGATGTTGCCCGGATTGGGGAAAGCAGCAGCGATCCGGATGGCGCCGGTCTGCTGATTCATCTGGCGATCGACAAAGATGATGTGGCCCTTGTAGGGATAAGCCTGCCCATTGGCGAGAGTGAGCGAGAGCGGAAGGTTCGATCCCCCGCGAAGGAGATCCCCGCCCGCCTGCTTCGCACGATCGACCAGCGCCAGGTATTCGCTGTCACTGATCGAGAAGTACACCTTGATGGGATCGAGTTGCGATACGGCGGTGAGGACCGACTGGGGACTGACGAGGTTGCCGACCTGCGTGGTCGCCTGGCCCGCGACGCCATCGATGAGCGAGCGAACCTGCGTGAAGCCAAGGTTGAGCTGCGCGGTTTGCAGAGCCGCCTGCGCTGCACTCACGGCGGCTTCGCCCGTCGCCACCGCCGCCTGCGCCTGGGCTTCCTGCTGGGTTTCGTTATCGAGCTGGCTTTGCGCGATCGCGCGGGCCTGAGCGAGCGGCGTGTCGCGCTTCACGTTGATCTCGGCCAGAGCGAGCTGCGCGTGGGCCTGGGCCAGCTGTCCTTTCGCCTGTGCCACCTGGGCCTGCGCCTGGTCGACCACCGCCTGGAAGGGACGCGGGTCGATCTGGAAGAGCACCTCGCCCCTGGCCACCGGCGATCCTTCGCGGTACTCCTGCTTCACAAGGTAGCCGCTGACCTGGGGCTGGATCTGTGCGTTCACGTAGCCATCGAGGGTGCCGACCCAGGAGCCCGTGATCGGCACGTCGGCCTGCACGACGTGCACGACGGAAACAGGCATGGGTCCCATGGCCTGGGGTGCGGTGGCCGCACGCCCGGACTGGCAGCCGCTGAGGGCCGCAGCCGAGAGGGCAAGCAGGAAGGTAGCTGCGATGGTCTGGAGGCTGCGTCTGCCCGTCTCACTCAGCCATGAGGTCCGCTTCGCCGTCATTGGGTTACTCCCGCGTGAATGTGGTTTTGCAGAAAACATACACGGATGTATATTGGCTTCAGATTCGGAGGGACCTGCGCCCGATGCAATTTGTGACGCAGGTTCCCGTAAGACGATGATCACGAAGCACAAAGCAGCCGGGCGCAGGAATGGCCGGGGCGCGGCCCGGCCCAGTGGCCAGCAGGACAGAGCAATCTCCACAAGGCGGGACCTGGTGGAAGCCGCCCGCCGCATTTTTGCCCGGGATGGCTTCGAGATGGCCCGGCTGGAAGACATCGCAGCCACTGCGGGCAAGACGCGCGGAGCCTTTTACGCTAATTTTCGCGATAAGGAAGATGTGTTCTTCGCGCTCTTTGAGGAGAACCTGCGCCGCGAAAAGCAGCAGGTGGGCGAACAGCTCAGATTGGCAGGGTCGGAGGATGAGAAGATCGAGGTTCTTGCCAACCACCTGCTTTCCGTAATGGCGGACCGGCGCCGCATGCTGCTGGCGCTGGAGTTCAAGCTATACGCGATCCGTCACCCGAAGAGAACCAGGAGGCTGGCCCGGCTGCACTCAGCCCTTTGCCTGCGCTGTGTGGAAGCGAATGTGGAAGAGCTGATCCCGGGGTTCGCCGGCCTGACCGCAAAACAAAAGCGAACGCAGACCGCGCAGGTGGGAGCTTTGCTGGATGGCATCGCCCTGAACCGCATGTTCGACCGCCGCGGATTATCCGACGATTTAGTCCTCTGGCATCTGCGGTCAGCGGTGAAGATTGCTCTCGAGGAGCATTGATTGCGGTCAGGGAAGCGCGGGTTCGCGATCCGCACAACGCCGGAAATTCGATTTCCAAACTGACGGAGGCACAGGCGCATGCATCGCGCAAATGGCTGGGTAAGGGCTTTCTGGCAGGACGTGCGTTACGCCTGCCGGCAATTCCGGCGCGCTCCGGGATATGCGATTTTCACCGCACTGGTCCTGGCTCTCGGGATCGGGACGGTGACGGCGATGTTCACCATTGCCTATGCGGTTCTGCTGAAGCCGCTTCCCTTCCACGCCGACGGCAGGATATTTCAGCCAGCGGAAAAGACGACCAGGGCCGAGGACATCCTGAGCTTGCCGTATGGTGAAGTCGCCGCGTGGCAACAGGCGACGCAGGGATCCGCCGAAGTGGCCTTCACGGGAGGAGGACTGAATATCGCCGACGGGCCGACGGGCGCCGTGCTGATCGATAACGTCGAAGCCAGCCCCAACCTTTTCGCTCTGCTCGGCGTGCGACCCCGCCTGGGACGCACGTTTCTGCCGGAAGAGCAGGAGACCGATCATCCGAACACGGTTGTATTGAGCGATGCCCTGTGGCGGCAGAGCTTCTCGCGCGACCCACAGGTGCTGGGAAAGACGATTCACCTTGGGGGAATGCCGTACACGGTCGTAGGGGTGATGCCTCCGCAATTCCGGTTCCCCCTGGACGAAAACTGGCCGGAGGCATGGGTGCCGATGAACCGCGCGGAGATGCAGGCCAGCAACAAGGATTCCTACCTGTATTACGTGCCGATTGTGCGGGTGAATCCGCGAGCCCCGGTCCACTTTGTGGAGACGCAACTGGATCGGGTGCACAAGCGCTACGCGGGGCAGGAGAAGAGCGAAATTCAGCTGCTGAAGATCCGCGATCTGCTGGTCGGGGATGTGCGGCCGGCGCTGCTTGCGTTCGAAATGGCCGTCCTCATCGTATGGCTCATCGCCTGCAGCAATGTGGCGGGACTGATGCTGACGCGGGTGGCCGGACGCCGCACGGAAATTGCCGTGCGTGCGGCGCTGGGCGCGGGCAGGCGGCGTATCGTCTCGCAATTCCTTGCGGAGAGTCTTCTCCTTAGCTGCGCCGGCGCGGCCGGGGGGCTGGCGCTTGCCGTGGCGATCCTGCGCGGGTTCCGGCACATGCTGACCGCCAGTTTGCCGCTCGCGACGACCATCCACCTGGACTGGACGATCTGGACCGGCCTCGCGGCACTGACGCTGATCACGGCGCTGGTTTTTGGAACCTCACCCGCCCTGGTGGCGGCACGAACCAGCGTGAGCGGCGGACTGAAAAATGCGGGACGCATCCGGACGGGGGAACGCGGCGAGAACCGCGCGCGGTCGATCCTGCTGACGGCCGAAGTCGCATTGTCGATCACGCTGCTGATTGCCGCGGGGCTCATGATGCGGACGATGTACGCGCTGCGGCATGTGCCGCTGGGATTCAGGACCGATCACCTGGTGCTGACGAGCCTGACGGTTCCGAATGACCTCTACAAAGACCGCAACGTGGTCACCGCGGTCTGGCAGCCGTTGCTGGATGAAATCGGGGGCATGCCGGGTGTGCGCGGAGCCGCGCTGTCGACGGTGCTGCCGATTCTCCATCCCGTCGAGTTGATCACGATGGTCTACCGCACCGAGTGGATGCAGAACGACGGGATGGCCACGGTGCGGGCGGCGACGCCGGGCCTCATCGAGACTCTCGGAATCCGCATGCGCAGCGGCCGCTTCTTCACCGGCCAGGACACCTCCGGCACTCTTCCCGTGGCGGTGGTGAATCAGACCTTCGTGAACCGGTATCTGGGCGGAGGCAGTGCGCTGGGGAAGCAGATTCGCTACGGGCATGTGCCACAGGTCGCCACCATTGTGGGTGTCATCGGAGACATACACCAGGACCGCGTGACCGAGCCAAGCCAGCCGGAGTTGTATTTGTGCATGTCGCAGCTGACCCCGGATAACTCCATTTCCCGAGCCCTGGTGGGCCGGGTGATGGAAGTTGCGGTCCACACGGAGATCGCGCCGGGGGTTCTGATTCCGGAGTTGCACAGACGAATCCTGGAGACAAACCCGCATCTGGCTGTGGGCGCAACCACAACCATGCAGGAGGCCGTGGAGGACTCGATCGGGGCGCAGAGGCTGGCAGCACGCGTGGTGGGCGTGTTTGGCGGGCTGGTGCTGCTGATCACCGCGGTGGGATTGTACGGTCTGCTCAACTCCCTGGTGACGCGCCGAACGCAGGAGATCGGGATTCGCATGGCCCTGGGAGCCGATCGGAGCAGGGTTGTGGCGATGGTGATGGGACAAATGCTGGTGCTTCTGCTGTCGGGTGTGACGGCGGGGGTGGGACTGGCGTTTGCCACCGACCGGCTGCTGCAGAGATTCCTGTTCGGCGTCCGGTCCGTGGATCCCTGGACCATGAGCCTGGCGCCCCTTGTGCTGGTGGCCTGTGGAGTCCTGGCCGCGGCGATGCCCGCGCGGCGGGCGGCCACGATGAATCCTGTCGAGGCTCTGCGCGGGGATTAGCGTTTTACGCCTTGCTGTGCTGCCGGATCCCGGAGAGAAACGCCTGCTGGATGCGATTGAAGCTGCGCCCGTGCAGGGCGGCCGCGACGATGGTGCGGGTCGCCCGCGCGTCGCTGATGCGCACGCACCGGCATCCGGTATTCCCGGCCAGCGCCATTTCCGGAACCAGGGACACGCCGACGCCGGCAGCAACCATGCCATAAAGGCTGCTGAACTGGCCGCTCTCGAAGACGATGCGCGGCGTCACGCGTGCGTGCGAACAGGCCGCGATGCTGAGATCGCGAAAACAGTGGCCGTCGCGCAGCATCACGAACGACTCGCCGCGAAGATCCCGCAGCGCCAGCGATCGGGCGCCGGCGTGCGGGTGGTTGCCGGGCAGCACGGCAAAGAGCGGCTCCGTGCGAAGGGGATAGAGCTCCAGGTCCCTGTGACGAAGAGGCAGGGCGAGAATCGCCAGATCGATGGAGAGGTTGCGCAGGCTTTCCACCAGGACCGGCGTGGTTTCTTCCAGGATGCGCAGCTTGGCTTCAGGATATTTTTTCGCAAACGCCGCCGTGTAACCCGGCATCAGGTAGGGCGCGACGGTTGGGATCGCGCCGACGGCCACGCTGCCGCGAAGGTCGGCGCACTTGTCGGCAACGCTCGAGCGGGCCGAGTCCATCTGGTGCAGAATGGACCGCGCGTGAGGTAGAAAAGCATGTCCGGCCTCGGTCAGGCGAACGCTCCTGCCCAGACGGTCGAAGAGCTTTGCACCCAGATCGTCTTCCAGCTTGAGAACCTGCTGCGACAGCGAGGGCTGGGCGACCTGGCAGCGCTCCGCGGCGCGGCTGAAGCTGCCCGTTTCGGCGACGGCGCAAACGTAGCGCAGCTGCTGAAGCTCCATAGGGAATACCTATACTTCCAATGGGAAAGATATATTGGAACTATCCATCTCCATGATGCTACATTCGATGAATCGAGACAAACGAGATACGTGACGCCAGCGAAGCGCACAGCCACCCGACTGCAGGATGCCGACCGCCGCTCGCGGATCACGCAGAGCGCTCTGACCAGCTGAATTCCACCCATGCCCTCACCAGGAACATTTACCCGCTGACGCCTGGGTTCCGCGCGAACCCGATTGCCGGACTGCAACAGCAAAAGGAGAAAACCGATGTCAAGCGAAGCCAAGTGCCCGTTCCATCAGGCGAATGGGGCCGGTACATCGAACCGTGACTGGTGGCCGAACCAGTTGAACCTGAACCTTCTGCACCAGCATTCATCTCTGTCCGATCCCATGGGCGAAGACTTCAATTACGCCGCGGAATTCAAAACTCTCGACCTCGCTGCGGTGAAAAAGGACCTGCTGGCGCTGATGACGGACTCCCAGGACTGGTGGCCGGCCGATTTCGGCCACTACGGCCCGTTATTCATTCGCATGGCCTGGCACAGTGCCGGCACCTACCGCATTGGTGACGGCCGCGGCGGCGGCGGCCGCGGACAGCAGCGCTTCGCGCCCCTCAACAGCTGGCCGGACAACGTCAGCCTGGACAAAGCGCGCCGGCTGCTGTGGCCCGTCAAGCAGAAGTATGGGAAAAAAATCTCCTGGGCCGATCTCATGATCCTCGCCGGCAACGTGGCGCTCGAGTCGATGGGCTTCAAAACCTTCGGATTCGCAGGGGGGCGTGCGGATGTGTGGGAGCCCGATCAGGACGTTTACTGGGGCCGCGAGAAAACGTGGCTGGGCGGCGATGTCCGCTATGCCGGCTCCGGCGACGGCCCGCTCGTCGCCGAAAAGGAACTGCATGGCACGGAGAAATCTCGAACGCTCTCTGAGCGCAACCTGGAGAATCCCCTCGCCGCCGTGCAGATGGGTCTCATCTACGTGAACCCGGAAGGCCCGGATGGGAATCCCGACCCGGTGGCCGCGGCTCACGATATTCGCGAGACCTTTCGCCGCATGGCAATGAACGACGAAGAAACCGTGGCGCTGATCGCAGGCGGCCACACCTTTGGCAAAACGCACGGTGCAGCCGCAGCCAGCAACGTCGCGGCCGAACCGGAAGCTGCGGGCCTCGAGCAGCAGGGCCTTGGCTGGAAAAACAAGTTCGGCACGGGTAAGGGCGGCGACGCCATCACCAGCGGTCTGGAAGTCATCTGGACCAGCACGCCAACCAGGTGGAGCAATGAGTATTTCAAAAACCTTTTTACCTACGAGTGGGAGCTGACGAAAAGCCCGGCAGGCGCGAACCAGTGGAAGCCGAAGGGCAGCGCCGGCGCGGGAACCGTGCCCGACGCGCACGACGCTGCAAAGCGTCATGCGCCCTCCATGCTGACGACGGACATCTCCCTGCGCGTCGATCCGATTTACGAGAAGATCGCGCGCCGCTTCTACGAGCACCCCGACCAGTTTGCCGACGCCTTTGCCCGTGCGTGGTTCAAGCTCACGCATCGCGACATGGGTCCGCGCGCTCGCTACCTTGGCCCCGAGGTTCCGGCCGAGGCTCTCCTTTGGCAGGATCCCATTCCGGCGGTCAACCATCCTCTGATTGACGACAAGGACATCGCTTCGTTCAAAGCGAAGATCCTGGCTTCCGGCCTGACCGTCTCGCAGCTGGTTTCCACGGCCTGGGCCGCAGCGTCGACCTTCCGCGGATCCGACAAGCGGGGCGGCGCCAACGGCGCGCGCATTCGCCTCGCTCCACAAAAGGACTGGGCCGTCAATCAGCCGGCGCAACTGCAGAAAGTCCTGAAGACGCTGGAAGGCATCCAGGCCGATTTCAACAAGGCACAGTCCGGCGGGAAAAAGGTCTCGCTCGCCGACCTGATCGTTCTCGGCGGAGACGCGGCGATCGAGCAGGCGGCGAAGAACGCCGGTGTCCCCGTCACGGTCCCGTTCACCGCCGGACGCATGGACGCCTCCCAGGAACAAACCGATGTGGAGTCCATGGGTGTTCTCGAACCCGTTGCCGACGGATTCCGCAACTACCTCAAAGGCAGGTACAGTGTGCCCGCCGAGGTTCTGCTGATCGACAAGGCGCAGTTGCTCACGCTCACGGCTCCCGAAATGACTGTGCTGATCGGCGGCATGCGCGTGCTGAACACCAACGTCGGACAAAACCAGCACGGCGTCTTCACCACGCGCCCCGAAGTCCTGACCAACGACTTCTTCGTCAACCTGCTCGACATGGGGACGGAATGGAAACCGGTGCCGGACTCCGAGGACTTCTTCGAAGGACGCGATCGCAGGACGGGGAAGCTGAAGTGGACCGGCACGCGTGCCGATCTGGTTTTCGGATCGCACTCCCAACTCCGCGCTCTGGCCGAAGTCTACGGAAGCTCGGACGCGCAGAAGAAGTTCGTCCACGACTTCGCAGCAGCCTGGACGAAAGTGATGAACCTCGATCGCTTCGACGTCGCCTGATCGCGGCAACGCGGCGTCGGGCACAAACCCAACCACCTCGACCTGATTCCGGCGATCCCCGGGGTCAGGTCGATCCTTTTGCCCGCTGCTACTGTGACCTACTCCTCTGAGGCATCCCGAGTTTTCGGCTTCGCTCAGGAGAGCGACAAAACGGCCACGGTCGCGTCATCGGTCTGGACACCTCCCGAAAACTCGTCCATCGCGTTCTCCTCGGTCGTCATCGGAGGACCCCCGCCTGTAGGTCGATCGGGCGGCTGTCCATTCGACATAGGGCGTCGATTTTGTCGAAAATTTTTTTTGTAGAGGATGTCGAGAACAGAAAAGCAGCTCCGACTATCGGGTGAAAGCGCAGACTGAGGCCCGACGCGCTGGTACAGGTTCCTCGGCTGCCGAAGTCAAAGGAAAACTCCAGGAGGGATGGAATGACAACTTTAACCCCGTATCTTCTGTTCGACGGAAACTGCAGACAGGCGATGGAATTCTACCAGGCCTGTTTCGGCGGCGAGCTGACGAAGCTGCCGGTGAAGGATTCACCGGTAAAGGACGCGATGCCCGCGTCGCAACACGAGAAGATCCTCAATGCCCGGCTGAAAAGCGATCACGTCGATCTCTCGGCGTCGGACTGGCTGCGGCCCGACCGTACCCGCGTCCCGGGCAACAGCGTTTGTCTCTATCTGAGCAGCGGAACGTTCCAGGAGGTCAACGCCCTTTTCGCTCGCCTTGCGGAAGGAGGAGAGGTGACCGACCCGCTGAAGGAAATGTTCTTCGGCACCTATGGAGCACTGAACGACCAATTCGGCATCCGATGGATGTTCCATTCCAGTCAGGCGCGTTCCTGAAGCGCGATGCAGCCACGCAGCAAAAACGGCGAGGGGGAAACGTCATGAAATACATTCTTCTGATGTCCGGCACGAAGGCCGGCGTGACGGGATATCACGCATGGGCGCCGAGCGACCGGGACACGCACATGCAGAGGCTGGGCGCGATTGTGCAGGAACTGGCAGAAACGGGCGAGTTCGTCGCCACCCAGCCTCTGGCTGGACCGGACGAAGCCAAAGTCGTACGCGGCGAGAAAAACGGCCTGCCCGTCACGGATGGTGTTTTTCCCGAAGCGAAGGAGTTCCTGCTCGGCTACTGGATCGTCGACGTGGCCACGCCGGAGCGCGCGTATGCCATCGCGGGAAAGATTTCCGCAGCGCCGGGACCGGGCGGCGTCCCGACGAACGTGGCGATCGAAGTGCGTGGCTTCGTCGAGCCCCGATCCGTCGCGAACTGAGTTCGTCGATGTTCCATCAACCCGGCGAAGAGGAGCCGACCATGAAATACATTCTGATGATGAACGGAAAGAAATCGGATTTCGAGCAATATGCCCGCTGGTCGAAGGAGGATCTTCAGGCCAATGTCGCCTTCATGCGCGCTTTCAGCAGGGAGCTGAAGGACTCCGGCGTCTTCGTTGCCTCGGAGGGACTGGGCTGGCCCAATGAAGCCAGGCTCGTCCGCGCCGGCAGCAAAGGCGAACCCATCACCGACGGCGTGTTTCCGGAATCCAGGGAATTTCTCGCCGGATTCTGGATCGTCGACGTGGAAAGCCCCGACCAGGCCTATGCCATTGCCGCGCGGCTTTCGCAGGGGCCCGGCCCGGGTGGAAAGCCCGGCAACATGCCGGTTGAAGTGCGGCAGGTGCTGAGCGGCCACAGCGATCTGGGTCTCTAGAGTGGTTCCTGGAGGGAGCATGCAGGACCGACGTCCGGAGATCCCCTTCGAGCACCTGCTCCGTGAACTGGCGCCGCAGGTGCTCGGCGTGGTCGCCCGCCGCTTTCGTGACTTTTCATCGGCTGAAGACGCCGTGCAGGAAGCTCTGATCGCCGCGTTCCGGCAGTGGCCCGGCGAGGGCATTCCCGAGAATCCGCGCGGGTGGCTGATCCGCGTTGCCTCCCGGCGGATGACGGACATCCTGCGCAGCGAGATCGCGCGCCGCGAGCGTGAATCGTCCATCGCGGAAGAAGAGCCGGCGATCGAGCCGGTGGAAGAGATCGAGGCGGAGATGGATCCCGAGGACACGCTGATCCTGCTGTTTATGTGCTGCCATCCCGCTCTGAGCGCGTCCTCGGCCATCGCGCTCACGCTCCGCGCTGTGGGCGGGCTGACCACGGCGGAGATTGCCCACGCCTTCCTGGTTCCCGAGGCAACCATGGCGCAGCGCATCAGCCGCGCCAAACAGAGCATCCGCGCATCGCGCGTCCCCTTTCGCGCGCCGACGCCGCAGGAACGCAGCGAGCGGCTGCCGGCCGTTCTGCGTGTGCTGTATCTCATCTTCAGCGAGGGCTATGCGAGCAGCATCGGCAGCCAGCTGCAGCGGCTCGATCTGGCGCGCGAGGCGATTCGGCTCACCCGCGGCGCCAGAGCGCTGCTGCCCGAGGACGCGGAGGTCGCCGGTCTTCTCGCGCTCATGCTTCTGACGGATGCCCGCCGTTCTGCGCGTACCGGACCGGACGGCGAGATCATCACCCTCGATCAGCAGGACCGCCGTCTCTGGGACCGCGATGAGATTGGCGAAGGCACAGCGCTGCTGACGCTCGCTCTGTCGAAAGGCGCCGTGGGGCTCTACCAGCTGCAGGCCGCCATCGCCGCCGTTCACGATGAAGCGGCGCAGGCTGAGGACACCGACTGGCCGCAGATCCTGGCGCTGTACGAACTGCTGCAGCGCGTCGCGCCCGGGCCCATGGTGACGCTGAACCACGCCATCGCCGTCGCCATGGTGCACGGACCGGCGAGCGGACTGGAGCGGCTCCAGGCGCTGGATCGCGACGAACGGCTGAGCGGCCACTACCGCCTCGATGCCGTGCGCGCCCATCTGTTCGAGATGCTGGGGGACCAGGGAAAGGCCATCCGCCACTATCGGGCGGCGGCGGCCGGAACCAGCAGTCTTCCCGAACAGAATTATCTGATCGCCCAGGCGGCTCGCCTCGAACAGAGTCACAGGGACACGAGCGCTAAGCCGGCCGACTCGGAATCGGTGTCATAACTCGATTCGAATGCGACAGCCCAGGCAGATTGCGCCGATGAACTTGATGAAGGGAATATGGCGGAGAGACAGGGTGCCTGAAGGTTCCAAGAGACAGCCGGACTCCCCGGCGACGCATCGGCATGTCGAAGCCTGCCCCTCCCATGCACATCCGGCTGACTGAGGATGTGGGACTGCTCCCTGCTGGGTTTGTCGTCCTGGTGGCGAAGGAGGAAGCGATCCGTTTGATTGCCCGGCGCAAGGCCACGCCAGTAGGCGCGTACAGGGAGCAGGCGGCGGACATCACGCTAACGCAGCAGGAATGGGAGGCAGCGACCGCGTGATTCCTGCGAGCGACTAAATGTCGTCACTGTCCACAAATGACGGCGTTGACAACATGCTAGAGGAGTGACGGCGACGAATGGCAAAATCGTGATCTCCACTACCTGGGCAAGAGTAGAATAAGCAGCGAGGGATATTTCCCGTTGGAGGTGTAGGGTGAAAAAACTCGCCACCTATTTAGCGAGAGAGTCCCGCCGTCAGGTGTGCGGTTAGCGAACGGGATTTGAGTTGCCGCCGACGAGCTGCGGCATTCGCTACCTGCCTCCGGTGTACAACGGTGCATCCGCTGTCCTGAAGCAGTGCCAGACGTGGGACCCGACCACGCTAAAAAGGGTAGGGATTCGCTTCAGAGGGACCACCTGACAAACCTCGTCCGTCTGGGAAGGTCTCGCCCTGTGCACAGGCGATGACTGGAACCCGTCGTTAAGGGGTCGGTTTCCAGTTCCGGTGTGGCTGACGAAACTCAGATTCTACCGCCTGTGAATCCGACCCTAAAATCCCTCATCCGCGATCATCAATTCGCATGGCAAAGAAGCGAGTATTTCTGGATGAATGCTGTGGGGAAGATGGCCTGAAAGCCTGCTTCCCGCCGAAGTCGCACGTCTATATTGCGAAGGACTTCGGCGTTCGCGGCAAGGAAGACCCCAAAGTTATCGACAAAGCTATCCGTCGCGGGTGCTTGATTGTGACCGTGAACAAAGACTTCCTCGACTACTACCGGAACCACGTGTACCGGAAGGGAAAGCGCGGCACGTTCTTCTATGGGCTGATCTTTCTGAAACCCAGCAAGGTCATGAGCCGCAAGAAGCAGTTACAGATCGCTCTGAAGGCAGTCGAGTGGGAGAACACCAGGGGACATGACGACTTAGTACGAGTGTCCGCGACCGGTAAGACGAGGCACGAACGACTGTGCCACAAAGAGTGCGCCGCCGCGTTCCCTGTCGAACAGACCGAATGGGACTGATCGCCTGCGGGATTCATAACCCAGCGGGCCTCCTAGCACACTTCAACTGCCCGCCCCGGCTGCGCCAGGCGGTTCAGCGGGAGGCTGCGACCTCAATGGGTTGTCTTCGATCCGCGCTTGTACCTGAAGAGGTTTCCGGCTTCAGACGTGGGCGGCACTCTCTCGCCGCGTTCGATCACGACGCGGCGACCATCTTCGACCTTGCCGCCGCGCGGTCCGATTTCGATTAACTCCCCGGAGTCGGGTGCTTCCTCACCTGGTTTAAGTGGTGCCATTGTTTCCTCCCGCTACTTCTTCTTCGTGATGGTCATCCCTGGAGTCAAGGCGATGATTGCTTCGGCCTGCGCATCATCCCCGAAAAAAATTGCTGCCGTCTTCTTTGCGTCCAGGGACACTGAATCCGCCTCGATGACTTGTGACGGTTCATAGCCGGGTTTGGTACGTACTTCCCAAAGTGCCATTACTAACCTCCTATAAGATTTCACTTTACCTTCGCCCCCCTGTCAACGGATTAGGTGTGGAAAACGTCGCACAAATCTGCTTGGCGATCGCATGATCCGCGCGACTCAACTAATTGATTTTACATGTTTTAGTTACCATCGTGTGATTGACGAACGCTCTCGATTCGAGGATGATCGGAGACATAGCCTGCTCTCCCGGCAAGGGGCCAGAACACCGGCCCCGGCTACATCAACGGAGCAGCAAGAGAGGAAATGTCACCATGACTGTTACGTTTTCGGAAGTAGATGCCAACCCGGATGAGCCAACCACTGTCGAAACGCTGGAGGAAGCAGCGTTCATCCTCGAAGAGAATCCCGACGTGGCGATCCTGATCCGGCCAAAAAGTGTGCAGTTGTAAGGTTTGTTCAGGATATACCGGCTGATAAACCGATCTAACTTACTGAAAACAAAGTATATGGCGGAGAGACAGGGATTCGAACCCTGGATGCCCTTTCGAGCATACACGCTTTCCAAGCGTGCGCCTTCAGCCACTCGGCCATCTCTCCGCAAGCCCGGCAAGGCCTTCGGCCACGCCGCTGCGCCTTGCACGCTACCTTTCAATCTACCACGCACGCCCCCGGCCGCTCTGCCTCCGGCCGCGGTCGCGGAGCCGCTCGCGCGCCCATCTACAATAGTCCATCTCCATGTCCGCGGAAGGGCAAATTCGGGACCCGGAAAGCCAGGCGAGCGACCTCGCGTCGCCGGCAACCGAGGTCTTCGAGCAGCACACGCACCCCTCGCACTGGGGTGAGGAACTCCGCGCGCTGCTCGCGCTTGCCATCCCCGTCGTTCTCTCCGAACTGGGCTGGATGACGATGACCATCGTCGACCTCATCATGGTCGGCCGTCTCGGGCCCGATGCGATCGGCGCGGTCGGGCTCGGCAACGCCATCTACTACGCGCCCTCGCTCTTTGGCATCGGCCTGCTTCTCGGCCTCGACACCCTGGTCTCGCAATCCTGGGGCGCCGGCCGCTTCGACGACTGCCATCGCTCGCTCGCCCAGGCCATGTACATCGCGCTGGCCTTCACGCCGCTGCTCATGTTCGGAATGCTCGCCGCGCAGATCGTCTTTACCGGCCACGGGGTCGACCCGACCGTGGCCGGACTCACGCGCTCCTACGTGCTGATTCTCAACTGGGGCACGTTCCCGCTGCTCGTCTACGGTGGATTCCGCCGCTACCTGCAGGGCGTCGGCCGCGTTCGCCCCGTCACGTTCGCGCTGGTCAGCGCCAATCTCGTCAACCTCGCCTTCAACTGGATCTTCATCTACGGTCACCTCGGCTTCCCTGCCCTCGGCGTTCCCGGCTCGGCCCTGTCCACCGTGATGGCGCGGATCTACATGGCCGCCGTGCTGGTGTATGCCGCCTGGGCGCATGAGAACGGCCGCGGACACGCTCTGTTCGCACACTGGCCCAGGCCGGACTGGATGCGCATTCGCGCGCTGCTCCGGCTCGGACTGCCGGCCGCCTCCCAGGTCGTCCTCGAAGTCGCCGCGTTTGGCGCTGCGACGGTGATGGCCTCGCACCTCACGCCCATCGCGCTCGCCACGCACGAGATCGTCCTCAGCTGTGCGGCCTACACCTATATGGTTCCGCTCGGAATCTCAGCAGCCGCAGCCGTCGCGGTCGGCCACGCCATCGGTGCCGGCAATCCCGCGCGCGCCCGCCGTGCCGGCCTGCTCGCGATTGGCCTGGGCGCCGGGTTCATGGCCGTGATGGCGGTGCTGTTCCTCGTCGTTCCCCGCCCCATCGTCCACATCTGGACGCACGACGTCAGCGTCGTCACCCTCGGTTGTCACATTCTCGCCATCGTCGCCGGGTTCCAGATCTTCGACGGCATTCAGACGGTCTCCACCGGCGCACTCCGCGGCCTGGGTGAAACGCGTTTCCCCATGCTGATGAACCTCACCGCGTATTGGGTCCTCGGCCTCCCCTTCGGCGCCTTGCTCTGCTTCCGCTTCCACTGGGGACTCTCCGGCCTCTGGACCGGACTGACCGTTTCCCTGATTCTGATTGCGCTGGTACTGATCGCAAGGTGGATGACGGATTCGAGGAAGGGGCTGCGCATCAGAGACTCGCCGTGACCTTCGGTGCGCTCTACTTCTTCCCTTTTTTCGCCGCCTTCTTGGCCAGATCGTTGAGCGTCGTCTTCTCCAGTTCCTCGCGCAGCGCGCTCTCCGCGCTTTCAAAAACCTTCTTCAGCGCTCCACCCACCTTCGCCGTCTGTCCCGACAAGGCCGCCGTATGAAACAGTTCGCCCCCGTCCAGAGCCTGATACACGTCGGCCAGCGTAATCGATTTGGGCGAGCGCGCCAGGCGCGAGCCGCCGTGCGGACCCTTCTGGCTCTCCAGCAGTCCAGCGCGATGAAGCAGAGAAAATACGCGGCGAATGACAACGGGATTGATACTGAGCTTGCCGGCTACATCTTCTGAGGTCTGCAGTCCATCCGGTTCGGCGGCGAGCAGAACCATGGCGTGAACGCCAGTGGCGAATCGGGTATTTGCGGCCATGCATCCCACGCTACCACAGCTTTTTCGGCGCAACATGAAATCTGTAACAACGGCATAGTCTGTCCGGCCGTGGACGTCGCTTCGCGCTCGCCGCATGTCACCCGTCTGCTCCGGCATGCCGCGCTTTCCGCTATCCGGTATCCGCTCTTCGCTGTACCCTGTACCCTGATTCCCATGCGCATTCTCTTCGTCGGCGATGTCTTCGGCCATGCCGGTCGCCGCATCGTGCATGAGCATATCGGCCACATCATCGCGGGCCACGGTATCGACCTCGTCATTATCAATGCTGAGAACGCAGCCGGCGGATTCGGACTCACGCCTGCCATCGCCGACGAACTGTTCGATCTTGGCGCGCACGTGCTCACCACCGGCAACCATGTCTGGGACAAGAAGGAGATCATCGATTACCTGAAGTCCGCCGCGCCCGGCAGCCATGACCGCGCCCGGCGCATTCTGCGCCCGGCCAACTACGCACCCGACACCCCTGGCTATGGCGTCTATGAGGGAACGCTGCCTTCCGGCCTTGCCTATGCCGTCCTCTCCCTCCAGGGCCGTGTCTTCATGGCCAACAACGAGGATCCATTCCGCACCGCCGACCGGCTGCTGGATCAGATCGCCGCGAAAATCGTCGTCGTCGACTTCCACGCCGAAGCCACCTCGGAAAAGTGCGCCCTGGGGTGGTATCTCGACGGCCGCGTTACGGCAGTCATTGGCACGCATACGCACATACCCACTGCCGATGACCGCGTTCTCACCAGCGGCACCGCTTACCAGACCGACGTGGGCATGAGCGGCCCCTACGACTCGATCATCGGCGTTCAGAAAGAACTGGTCCTCGAGCGATTCCTCACCTCCATGCCGTCGAAATTCGAAGCAGCCAAAGGCGATCCGCGCATGGCCGCCCTCATCGTCGAATGCGACCCGTCCACCGGCCGTGCCCGCTCCACCGAACGGCTTTTGCTGGGCGAGTAGCGCCGTTCCCGGCCGGGCTCCGCGAAAACCCCCTTCGCCTGAGACAATAGAAACAGAGGGAGCTCTCTTGTCCATCCACAGCCCTGAAGAACTGGCCGCCATGCGTGAATCCGGCCGCATCGTCCGCCTCATGCTCGAAACCATGAAAGCGGCGGCCCGTTCCGGCGTCACCACCGGGCAACTCGATGAGATCGGCGCCGAGGTCATGCTCCGCAACGGTGCTGTCTCCGGACCCGTCACCGTCTACCAGTTCCCCGGCGTTAGCTGCATCAGCGTCAACGATGAGATCGTTCACGGAATCCCCTCCAATCGCCGCCTGCGCAACGGCGATCTTCTCAAGCTCGACGTTACGATCCAGAAGGACGGCTTTATGGCCGATGCCGCCGAAACCGTCACCGTCGGGCCGCCGACCACGCAGTCTTCCATCGGCAGCCGCCTCGCCGCCTGCGCCCGCCGTGCTTTCCATGAAGCCATGCAGGTCGCCCGCGCCGGTCATCGCGTCCGCGACATCGGCCGCGTCGTGGAAAAAGAAGTCGCCTCTTCCGGCTTCTTCGTCATCCGCGATCTCTGCGGCCATGGCATCGGCCGCACCATCCACGAGAAGCCCAGCGTTCCCAACTGGCCCGACCCCTCCGCCTCGGAAATCCTCACCGAAGGCCTCGTCATCACCGTCGAGCCCATCATCGCCAGCCGCTCGGGCAAATCCGTTCTCGCTAAAGACGGCTGGACCGTCCGCACCGCCGACCGCGGTCTGGCCGCCCACTACGAGCACACGCTCATGATCACAAAGAACGAGCCCGTGCTTCTCACCGCAGCTGCCTGACAAAATCACCCTGTGCAGCGTATGCCCGGGCTCATCGGCACGCCACCAACCGTCGACACTTCCCTCCGCTCCCAGCCACCCCGGGATTCCGCGTTGCCGGAGATCTTCTTCGCCGCTGTGATTCTCCCGCTGGTTGCCATCGCCATCGCTGAGGCTCACCGCAGCTTTCTTGTTTCACCCGGCACCGACTGGAACAGTTCGGAATGGATGATCGACTATTCTGCGGGCTTCATGCGCCGTGGCCTTGGAGGCACGCTCCTCCTCCATCTGCTGCACGCCACCGGCTGGAGCTTTTTTGCCGTGCTGACCAGCCTGACCACCGCCGCGTTTCTGGCTCTCTGTGGGATCGCCGGATGGATGAGCCGGCGGACCCGCGCTCCCGCGCTCTGGCGCCTCGCTCTTCTCCTGAATCCGCTGCTGCTCGTCGCGGCCGCCGAATACGGATCGTTCGCCCGCAAGGATATCCTCGTTCTCTGGGGGACGGTGGTGAACGTGGCCGCCTCTCACTGGATCCTGCAACGGAACCCTTCCGGTTCGCGTCAACGCCTCCGCCTGGCCCTGCTCGCGCTTGCCGTCGTCCTGGTGCTGTCGGTTTTCCTGGCCGGCCTCCACGAAGGCCTGTTTCTGTTTGCATGGCTGCCTGTGAACGCCGCCGTCGCCGCGTATGTTCTTCGCCGGCTTTACCCGAATCGGAACGCAGGCCTGGCGGCCCTGGCGCTTGCCTTCACTCCTGGACTGGCCATCATCGTCGCGTCCGTCCTCCATCACGGAGGTCCGGGCGCGGCGCAGACCATTTGCCGGAGCTGGCGCTTCGCCTTCCCCGTCAACTGCACTCCCGGTCCTCAATTCCCCAAAGCGATCGATGCTCTGGCATGGTCGATGCGCCGCGACGTGGTTGGCTGCCTCAGTTTCGTCTGGACGGCAGGTCACTACTACCTGTTCATTTTCGCCCTCCTGGCTGTCCTCGCCGTGGCTCTCCTGCTGGTCGCGATGCTCGTTCTGGCGCCCGCTGCCAGACTCGAACATCTGCTGACGACTACCGCTGTTTCATTCCTCTTTGCCATACCTCTGTTCATCCTGGGGACAGACTGGGGGAGATGGCTCTTCCTCGCAGCGACGTCTTCGCTGATTGTCATGCTCAGCGAGCCTCTGCGCCCGGCACCCTACAGCCTCCTGCCCGCGCCGCTGCAACGCCGGGTCGACCGCGCCAGTCGCTCGGCGGGAGCGCGGCTCGCGATTCTTCGGCGGATCGTCGAACGGCACCCCGGATTCTCCCTCACCCTGCTGCTGATGCTGCCTCTCCCGCCCCTGCCGATCGCGAGCGCCATGCTGCTGTCCAACCCGCTGATGATCTTTCTCAATTTCCTCGGCCGACTGCATGGTTCCTAGGGAGACCCTGCGAACCCGGCGCGGGGCCGCGATCAACTGCGCGATTTCCGCAACCCGCCGGTTGCATTTCCCCGGTCTCCGGCGTAACATGCAACCCGGAGGTTGCCTATGCCTGCCGCTAACCGCACTCCGGAACGCACCGCCGACCGCATTGAGAAATCCATCGAGATCAAGGCGCCCATTTCCCGCGTGTGGCGCGCGCTCACCCACCACGACGAGTTCGGCGCCTGGTTCCGCGTCGCGCTCGACGCTCCCTTCAAAGTGGGAGAAGTCGCCGCCGGTAAAATCACCTGGCCCGGCTACGAACACATCGTCTGGCGCGCCACCATCCAGTCCATCGATCCTGAACAGTACTTCGCCTTCACCTGGCACCCCTACGCCGTCGATCCCCACACCGACTACTCGAAAGAAACCCCCACCCTGGTCGAGTTCCACCTCGAGAAAACCGCCACCGGCACTCTTCTGAAAGTCACCGAATCCGGCTTCAGCGACATTCCCGACCAGCGCCGCGGCGAAGCTTTCCTCCGCAACAGCGAAGGCTGGCAGCAGCAGATGAAAAACATCGAGGAGTATGTCGCCCAGCACCCCTAAGCCCGGGCCTCGCGATCGCGCCTCATCCCGCGGGAGATCGCCCTCCCGCGGGGGCGCTCGGTCCATGGCGGTTCGCGTACCGCCCGCCGCTCACCCGGGAAGCGGAGCGGAGCACGCCGCCGCCACCTTCGCCGCGCTCGGCGACCGCACCCGTCTCTCCCTGGTTTCCCGACTCGGCCGCGGTGGCCCCTGGTCCATCTCCCAGCTCACGCACGGCTCGCATCTCACGCGCCAGGCCATTACCAAGCATCTGCGCGTTCTCGAGCGCGCCCGTATCGTTCGCTGCGTGCGCTCCGGCCGCCACCGCCTCTTCGCGCTCGACCCTCAGCCTGTCCTCGAGATCCGCGATTATCTCGACCGCGTCTCCGACCAGTGGGATCAGGCTCTTTCCCGGCTCAGAGCCTTCGTCGAAGACGGAACCGGCATCACTGCACCTGCCGCTGCGCATCGCGCGCGTACAGCGCGAGCAGCAACGCACCCGCTGACGCGGAAAACACCGAATAGTCCAGCGGCGATTTGATGCCGAAGGAAATCGCCATGGCCGTGCCGAAAAGAAAAAGCAGGACCGCGGCGCCCACCGCCGTCCAGCGAATCCACAGTCCGGCAATCAACGCCACTCCCAGGACCGTCTCCGCCACGGTCGCGGCCCACGCGAGGAATGGGATGGTCGACGCCGGCAGGAAGGAATTGACCTGGGCGGTGTACTTCGTGAACGCTGCAAAATTCCCCCACCCCCCGTACTTCCCCCATAGCCCAAAGCGATCCGCCACGGCGGACAGAAATGCCGCCCCCAGGGCAATGCGTGCGTAGAGCATTCCCAGGCGCTCGAATGGGCTCGTGAGCTGGCTTTTCCCCTCTGGTTTCGGCACTCGCGGCTCCCCTCGGATGACAGTTTGCCTCAGGACTATCGTCCAAACCGAAACCCACCCTATTTCGAACTGCCTCCCGAGTCCGAGCAGGCATCGTCCACCGCATCGGCCAGCTTGCTGAACAGAGGCATGTCCGGCTCCTTCAGCCCATCCTTCTGGGAGTGCTTCCACAGCGCCGTGCTCAGGCTCTCGTCCGCCTCCGGCAGATAGACTGCCAGTTGGTCGTTCACCGGCCATACGCCGCCGATGCCCGGCCCGCCCCTGGAAACGTCCACCCCGTCCGGCCCATCGATCCCTCCAGGATTTCGTCCCTGCGGCTGGCCTGGCCCTCCCGGTATCTGACCCGTGCCCGGGTCCTGCACCGGCGGACAACTGATCGGCGGTACTTGGGCCGGCTGCCCGGGCAGCCGGTTCCCTCCCTTTCGTTCCTTCCACACCACGAAAACCAGGTCCGCCGGCTGGGGCGCGTAGACCACGGTGTAGCGTCCCCATCGCTGAAGCCTCTGCGCCACGCCGATCGCCGCGTCGTAGTCCCCCGGATACGCCTGCGCCACGTCAGGGGTGGTGTCGCCTTCATAGGTCAGTACCGAGACGTACCGCGCCTGGCAGAACAGCTTCGACAGCTCGGCCTGCTTCTTTGCCTTCGCCGGCGCAATCTCGACCATTCCCGCCACCAGCAGCAGAACCGCGAGCAAAATGCTGCTTCTCATACGACCACCCTTCGCCCAGGGCCTCCTCGGTACCTGCTCTGCGCGCATGCGGTTTCCACGCTCGCCAGCGCGACGAGCATCAGCGCCGCATGCGTTTCCTCCCGAGACGCCCCGTGTCTGCAAAATCCAGGCCGAATTGTACCGTTGACAGAACACCCGCCGCCCGGGACCCACTCACCTGCACGGCCGGCACTCCCATAGACTCCCTGGCAGCCATGGCGTCAACGGGCCTGTGCACCTTCGCGGGAAAGCGGATCGACCCTTCCCCGGGCGTGTATACTTGCGCTGCTCCCGCGGAGGTTCGTCCATGTTCCGAGTCTTTGCTGCGCTGGCGATCTCCGGCCTGTTCGCACCCGCTCTTGTTGCCCAGAAGCCCCTCGTGTGCGTTTTCCAGCAAAAACAGGGTCACACCGCGGACGTTGACGCCGGACTCGATTCAACGACGCTGGCAAAGGAACTGACGGCACGGACCTCGGGTGGCGCGCCGGCCCTCGACATCCTCCCTGTCGCCGGCTTTAGCGCAAAGGAAATCGACGCCGAGGCCGATCGCCGCAAATGCACCTGGGTCGTTACGCTCTGGCGTCAGCAGCTCGGCGCGGCCACTCCGAACTATGGAGGCACCCTGGGAAACACGCAGGCGAGCGGCGGCCAGTACAACAGCCTGATGCTGAAGGATACGAAAATTGGCGCCGACACCCTTCTCGACTATTCGCTGCGGAAGGCCGGCGATCGCAAGCCCATCGCCCACGGTGAGGGGGACGAGGATTCCACGTACGCAAAATTCGCCGACGCTATCGTGAAAAAGATCGAGAAGCAGAAATAGCCGTTCAGGGGCGCCGGGAAGCCTCTGCCGCTTCGCGCTTTTCTTCCTCAGTCATCGGAGCGTTGATCTCCAGGAGTCCTTCGGGCAGTCGCATTTCCAGCTGCCGGTGCTCGGCATCCACCCGGACCAGATAATTCGCAGCGAAAGGAATCAGCAGATCCTCGCCTGCACCGCGGCCGGCCGGCCGCACGACCAGGAGTTCGGTGCTGGACGAGGCACGATCCACATCGACCACAGTGCCCACCTCGCTCGCTGCGCGGTTCAGGTCGATCACCCGGCACCCGATCAGATCGCTTACGTAGACCGCTCCCGCCTCCAGCTGCGTTCGCTCCGCAAATGGAATCGCGACTTCATAGCCGCGCAGCGCTTCGGCTTCGTTGATTGAGTCGACTCCCTGGAATTTCATGACGATGCGGCTGCGCAGAAACCAGAAATTCTCCATCCGCATCTCGCGCGGGCGCGAACCCACCCGCGGCGGCGGAATCAGCCAGAGCCGCGCGCGCTGGTGGAATCGCTCCGGAAAATCGGTCAGGATTTCGGCCACCAGCTCGCCGCGCCGTCCATGGGGACGGATGAGCCGCGCCACCAGGATCCAGGCCGGTGTCTCGGCCGGACGCGGTTTCTCGCCCGCAGCGGACCCGGTCCGGCTGCGACGCGGAGACGCACCTTCCGGTGGCCTTGCGGAGACAGCGTGCCCTTCACGTTTGCCTGAGCCGGTTGGCCGGGGAGGTACCATCGCTCCGCTTCTCGTCAATCCTCGCTGGCTGCAGCTCCCTGAGCGTCCTCTTCGAGAATATCCAGTGTGTAGCGATGATGGTGCTTCATGCTGACCGCACCAAGGATTGTCCGCATCGATCGCGCAGTACGGCCCTGTTTCCCGATCACTTTACCCACATCGGTGGGCGCAACCCGGAGCCGCAGCACGGTGCTCTCCTCTCGTTCCACTTCTTCCACGACTACCGCTTCCGGGAGATCCACCAACGCTCGTGCAATCTGGGTTACCAATTCCCGCATGTCATCGGGTCTCTCTGTTGTCTTCATCCCTGCCCCCCATTGGGAAGACGCACACGTCATTCACCTTCCGGGGCTAACGCGGATACTACCGTAAAGGCTGCATTGGACAAAAGAACAAATCCGCAGACTTCCTCGCCCCGGAGGTGCAAAAAGTAACCATTTGGGAGGTATCTGGAGCAGGCGAGCGGGCGACCCCTCCGTAACTCGCTGGACCTAAGCCGCTGTCGTGGCGTCCGTGGTTTCCGCTGTGCTCTTCTTCGGCACCACCGGTTCACCCACCGGCAAAGGCCCGGATCGCAGCAGCTTCGCCACTCGGTCCGACGGCTGCGCCCCCTTGCCCTTCCAGTATTCGATACGCTCGAGCTTGAGATCGAGGGAGGCCGGGTTCGTTCGGGGATTATACGTACCCACCACTTCCACCGAACGTCCGTTGCGCGCGCGGTCCTTCTCAATCACCACGACGCGATAATACGGTTGTTTGCGCGCACCGACGCGCGCCAGTCGGATCATCAACACAATTCAGTTTTCCTTTCAGAATAGGCAAACCCCGGATCGCAAACCAGGCTCAGCTCCGGGCAAACCACCAACCCAGTCTCTTAATATATCAGGACTTCCGCGCATCGCCCCGGCTGGTCAGACCGCTCATCCCCCCCTGCCGGAATAGCTCCTCGAAAATCGCTCGGATCGCGGGTGCCGATCGTCTGCCCTTTCCGCTAGCTGGCCGGTACCTGCGGTTTCCATGCCGGCGCCGCTTTCTCCCCTCGCTCCGCCGACCCCCGGAAATAATCCAGGCAAAGCTTCAGCCCCGTTCTCAGATCGATCTTCGGCTCCCACCCCAGCAGTTCCCTCGCCCGGGTGATGTCCGGCCGTCGCTGCACCGGGTCGTCCTCCGGCAGAGGCGCAAACCGGATTTGGCTCTGCGATCCGGTCACCTCCAGCACCTGGCGCGCGCAGTCCAGAATCGTCCACTCTTCCGGATTCCCGATGTTGACGGGCAAATGCTCGCCGGATCGCGACAGGCGCAGAATCCCCTCGATTTCATCGGAGACGTAGCAAAAACTGCGCGTCTGGGTTCCATCTCCGTAGATGGTCAGGTCTTCGCCGTGCAGCGCCTGCATCATCAGGTTGGAGATCACCCGCCCGTCGCTGCTTTGCAGCCTCGGCCCATACGTGTTGAAGATGCGAACCAGCTGCGTGTCCACCCCGTAATAGCGGTAATACGCCATCACCAGCGCTTCGGAAAAGCGCTTGGCTTCGTCATAAACCGACCGCGGTCCCACCGGATTGACGTTGCCCCAGTAGCTCTCCGGCTGGGGATGCACGGTCGGATCTCCGTAGCACTCCGACGTCGATGCCTGCAAAAAACGCGCGCCGTGCCGTTTTGCCAGTTCCAGCGCGTTCTTCGTGCCTTCTGAGCCGACCCGCAGCGTTTCGATCCCGTTCCGCATGTAATCGACCGGGCTGGCCGGCGAGGCAAAGTTGAAAACGAAATCGACCGGGCCGACGTCGAACGGCTCGCAAATGTCCTGCTCGATCAGGGAGAAGCGAGGTTCGTTCTTCAG
>DATJNE010000122.1:0-10935 GCA_035508305.1 Acidobacteriaceae bacterium
GTAAACCTTCGAGTACTGCTCAGGTGTAATGCGGATGGCCCCAGTGTGAACGGCCCGACGAGCGGCCTCGGCGAGGGGGAGGCGGCCGCTGCGGGGTTGAACATTCACGGCGACGAACCATTGCGTGGAGAGGCGCGGCTCAACGACGGTCTTGCAGCGGTCACACTTGCCGATGCTGTTGACGTGATCGCGCACCGGACCGAGGAGACCCTGGGCTTCGAGCTCTTCGAGGATCTTCGTGCGGGCCTCGTAGCGATCGAGCCCTGCCCAAGCAGGGCCAGCCTCCGCGACCATGTGCGCGGTCTCATCCATCACGGAGATGGATGGCAGGTTATGGCGCTGTCCGATCGCGAAGTCGTTGGGATCGTGGGCGGGCGTGACCTTCACCGCGCCCGTGCCGAAGTCGGACTTGACCCACTCGTCGGCGATGACGGGAATCTCGCGAACGGTGAGCGGTAGCTTCAGGTTCTTGCCGATGAGGTGCGTGTAGCGCTCGTCGAGCGGGTTGACGGCCACTGCGACATCGCCGAGCATCGTCTCCGGACGCGTGGTGGCGACGGTGAGGAATTCGCCTGGGGCGCCGACGATCGGGTAGCGAATCTCCCACAACTTACCCTGCTGCTCTTCGTGGGTGACTTCGAGGTCACTGATGGCGGTCTGGCAGCGCGGGCACCAGTTCACGATGTAGGCGCCGCGGTAAATGAGGCCGTCTTCGTAGAGGCGGACGAAGGCTTCGCGGACGGCGACGGAGAGGCGCTCGTTCATCGTGAAGTACTCGCGCGACCAATCGACGGTGTCGCCGATGCGTTTCATGGAGGAGAGGATGGCGCCGCCATAGTGCTGGCGCCATTGCCAGACGCGGTCAATGAAGGCGGAGCGGCCGAGAGCCTGACGCGAGGTGCCTTCGCTGGTCAGCTGGCGTTCGACCAGCATCTGGGTGGCGATGCCGGCGTGATCGGTACCCGGAAGCCAGAGGGCGGTTTCGCCGCGCATGCGATGCCACCGAACGAGAATGTCGGTCTCGGTGTGCTCGAACATGTGGCCCATATGTAGGTTGCCGGTGACATTGGGCGGGGGCAGCAGGACGGTGAAAGCGCGGGGAGCGGCGGTGCCGGGCGCCGGCGTTTTGACCTCGAAGAGGCGCTCGTCGACCCAGTACTTCGCCCAGCGGTCCTCAATGGCGGCTGGATCGTAGGCCTTGGGGAGGTCGCGGCGGGAGGGCTTGGGGTCGTCGTTCATCGCCGGATCATTTTGCGGCGTCGTTCCTGCAGGCAGGGGCATTCCTTGTCCAACGATAAATGAATCGGGATTTCGATGCTGGACGGGGGTCGGGAGCAGGGCCAGGGGGTCGCGTCAAGGCTCGGGCGGAACGCGAATCCAGAGGTCTGTTGCTTACCCCTCCCGCAGCGCCTGCATGGGGTCCATGCGGCTCGCCGCCAGCGCCGGCAGACAACAGGCGAGCAGGGCCACGAGCAGGAGTGCTCCAGCCGCACCCGCGAGGCTCAGCGGATCCGCCGGGCTCAGCCCAAACAGCATCCGTGAGAATGCCCTTCCCACAAGCAAAGACAGTGCCAGCCCGATCGCCACTCCGATGCACACCAGCAGCATGCCTTCCTGAACCACCAGGCGGAGCACAGCGGCGGGTGACGCGCCCAGCGCCATGCGCACCCCGATCTCCCTCTGGCGCCGGCCGACGGAGTACGCCAGGATTCCGTACAGGCCTACGCTGGCCATGGCGAGCGCCAGCAGACCGAACAGTCCGAGCATCGCGAGCACCATCCGCGCATTGAACAGCACCTGGTTCATGAGCGTTGCGCCGGTGCGGCTATCGGTGACTTCGACCTTGGGGTCGACATCGCGCACCTCGCGCTGCACAATTCCCAGGAGATCGGCCGGGTTTCCGGAGGCACGCACGTAAAGGTTCATGGGCACCCCGGCATTCTGCCGAAGGGGCAGATACACGCAGGGCTGGGGGGCCTCGCCGAGGGTTGTGTAGTTCGTGGTTTTCACAACGCCGACGATCTGGCGCGTAACGCTGTCGTCGCTGAGGCGAATCTTCTGACCGATCGCGTCGCCGCCTGGCCAATACCGCCGCGCCATGTCGTCGTTCACGATGACGACGGGCAGGCTTCCGTCCTGATCCGCGCCGGTGAAATCACGGCCCTGCAGGAGGGGAATCCGCATGGTTTTGAAATAGCCCAGATCCACGATATTCGTGACACTGTTGAGCGTCGCCGCTTTGTGCTGTTGCTCCTGTCCTTCGATGACAACGCCGTGCGACGCGCTCGCCCAGAATGGCAGGTTGGATGCCCAGGTCGCGGCGGCCACGCCGGGGATTCTCTCCACGCGATCCAGCGTGTCACGATGAAACCCCCGCAGCCGGGCCCCATCGTAGCCCAGTTGTTCGGGACTCATCATGAAAACGGCAAGGTGCTGCTCATCGAATCCGGGATCGATTCCGTAGGCACGTCCCACCGCGCGCAGGAACAGCGAAGCCGCGATCAGCGACACGAGCGAGAGCGCCACCTGCCCGGCGAGCAGGGTTTTCTGGAAAACGGCGCTGCGCCGGCCCAGCCCGGCGATCCGCGATTCTTCCTTCAGGTTATCGACCAGCCCGGTTTTCGACGCGCGCAGCGAGGGCACGACACCGAAGATGAAACTCGTGACCAGGGAGAGGACCAGGGCGAAGAGGAAGACCTGGCCGTCCAGCCTCGGATCCACGAGGTTGCGTGCTACGTCGGGTGGTCGCACCGACCAGAGGAGGCGGCAGCCCTCATAGCCGACGCCCAGCCCGGCGATCCCGCCGAAGAGGCCAAGCAGCACGCTTTCCGTCAGCAGCTGGCGCAGCAGGCGTCCACGACTGGCGCCGATGGCAAGGCGCACGGCAATCTCCTGCCGCCGCCCCACGGCGCGCGCCATCAGCAGATTCGCCACGTTCGAACAGGCGATCAGGAGCACCAGTCCGACGATCACCAGCAGCACGACGCTGGCGAAGGCCAGTCCCCGTTCGCCGCCGGTGGTGGAGTAGAGCGCTGTCGTAATCGGCTCGACGTCGATGGTGTGCCCGCCGTTGCTGTCGGGATACTGCCGCAGCAGCGTGGCCGCCAGCGGCTCCAGACGCGCCTGCGCCTGGCTGCGGCTCATCCCTGGCTTCAGGCGGGCTACTCCCTGAAAGAACAGCTTGCCGCGATCCTGCAGGACGTCGCGGAGCGCGACGGGCAATACCGCCTGCGCCATGGTCGCGGGCAGCCACACATCGGGCCCGAAGACCGCGCTGACTCCCAGGAAGCCCGATGGCGCGACGCCGACCACGGTGAACGCCGTCCCATTGATGTCGAGCGCCTTGCCAATGATCCCCGGATCGCGACCAAAGCGGATCCGCCATGCGTTATAGCTGAGCACGGCCACCGGTGCCGAGCCGGGCGCGCTGTCTTCGGCGGGAAGAAAGAACCGCCCCTTCGCCGGAGTAATCCCGAGGGCTTCGAAATAACCGTCGGTGACCAGTTCTCCGAAGAAGCGCTCGGATGCCGAATTCTGGGTCAGGGTCATGACCAGGGGCGGTGAGAACCCTCCCAGATGGCCGAAGACGTCGTTTCTCTCCTGGTAATCCTGCAGGTTCAGATAGGAAATGGGCAGCAGGCTCGCTGACCCACGCTGGCTCTTCACGTCGGTGATATAGAGCGCCACCAGGCGCGCGGGGTCGCGCGCGGGGAGGGGATGGAGGAGCAGCGTATTTACCACGGTGAAAACCGTCGTGCTCGCACCGATCCCCAAAGCGAGGGTCAGCACCGCAAAGAAGGAAAAGGCTGGCGCGCGCCCCATGCTGCGCAGTCCGACTTTGAGGTCGCGCAGAAAATCGGCGAGGATGTGGCCCGAGCCGACGGCGGCCGGCGGCGGCTCATTGCGTGCAGAATTGCGCAGGCCCGTGGGCAGAAGAGCGCCGAAGGTGTTGTCGTCCGCGAGCTCGCGGAGGACGACCCGCCGCGCTTCGGCAGCGCCGGTGCCCGCCATCAGGAGCTCCTCATAACGGTCTTCGAGGTGCTGGCTTAGCTCTTCGACGATGGCGGCCTCGCGGCCGGGATCGATCCGCAGCCGCTCCAGCTTCTTCCCGATCTCCTGTCTCCAGTCAGGCATGTTCGGCCCCCATAACGCGGCCCATCGCCTCCACAAATCCCTGCCAGCTCCGGCGCTGCTTCTCCAGGACCTTGCGCCCTTCGGCTGTCAGGCTGTAGTAGCGCCTCCTCCGCTGATTCGCCTTTTCGACCCAGCGCCCCTGCACCAGCTGGCGCTCCTCGAGGCGATACAGCAGCGGATATAGCGTTGTGACGTGGAAGCTCAGCGCGCCGCCCGAGCGGGCCTCAATCAGTTTGCAGAGGTCGTACCCGTGCCGCGCCTGCTGTTCGAGCAGGGACAGGATCAGCAGTTCTGCGCCGCCCTTCTTCCATTCCCTGTCCGGATTGCTCCTGGTTCCCATATATTGATCTCACATATATACGGGACTCCGATAGCCGACGTCAAGCCGAGCCGAAGGGCTGCCGCGACCCTATCGCGGCGCGGGCGAGCCCGGATGAAAGAAAGGCCGCCCGAAGCCGGCCTTTCGCGGGGTTCAGAGAGCCGATGCTCAGAACGGGTTTAACTTGTCGAGGCCGGTCTTTTTCTTGTGCTTGCTGGAAGACTCGTCCTTCTTGTCGTAGGGCGCCTTCTTTTTCTTATTCGGCTTGCCGCTTGCGTTCGCCCCGGTCTGGACCTGAGCATTGCCGCCACCTGCGGGCACCTCGTTGACCTGCTGCGGTGCTTCGGCGGGTTTATCGACGGCGGGCAGAGGCTTGTTGTCGGTGGGGCCGACGGGTTTCACCAGCGGTTCAGCATTGCTGGGGGCCGCGGCCGGAGCAGGGTTGTCGCCCGGAACCGTCTCCATCGGCGATGCGCCCGCACCCGGAGCGGAGCCGCCATTGTCGGAGGGGATCTGAACCGAAACGCTGTTGCCGGTGGGAGCGGTTCCCTCGGGGACATCCTGAAAGCCGGTACTCTGCGCAGGATGGTTGCTCGTAGGGGGCGCGGTGCCGTTATCGATCGCGGCATTGGCGGTTTGCGCGGCCGGCGCAGCAACACCTGTGATGGGTTTGCCTGCCATTGCCTCGGCCCAGGCGGTGGCGCTGTCCTTCACAATGTCAGGAGCGATTACGGGAGGCGGGCTGTTCAGCGAGGGATCGCCCACGCGCGCGGCCCGAACGGTGTTGGGACCACGACCGAAAATCTGCACGGCGCGGCTGCCCAGCCGGAAGTTGACGCGGCTGTCTTCTTCCGCCTGGCTTTCGGCCAGTTCCTGCTGCGTGGGAGTGGGCACGGGGCGGCCCAAAGCGATGAGGCGATCCTTGGCATCTTCCACATGCGGCGCCAGCGGATAGCGCGTGACCACACGCGACCACGCGGTGGCCGCCTGGTCGTCGTAGTGCCTCACCAACTCGGCCCTCGCCTTCGGCGGGATGTTCGCGCGCGCCACCAGCTGCGCTTCTTCCGCATAGGCGTCGCCGATCGTGATGAGAGCCTCATCGTCTTTGCTGAAGAGGGGATAGGTGTCGGCGACGGTCTGGAGGCGCGCGATAGCGGCAGCCCACTGTTCGCGCGAAGCGTAGAACTCGCCGATTTCAAACTGGCGCTGGCCGAGAACTTCCTGAACCTCGCGCAGCCGCTGGGTGGCGCGAGGAATCAGCGGCGAATCCGGGAACTGCTCGAGCATCGTACGGTATTCCTGCTCGGCATGGACGGCGTTCTGCGGATCGCGGTCCGGCTTCTCCATCTGCTCGAAGTAGATGTCGCCCACCTTCATCTGCGCTTCGGCGGCTTCCGGAGAGTTGGGGAAGAAGGTGATGAAGTCCTTGTACTCGGATTCGGCCTGGGTAAGCGCGGCCGAGCCGCCCTCCTTGAACCAGGTATCGCCGACCATCAGCTTGGCGCGCATCTGGTACTCGGAGTCGGGGTAGGTGTTGAGCAGAGTCTGGAGATCGAGGCGCGCCACGTCGTACTTGCCATGTTTCATGGCGTTGGCTGCCTTGTCGAAGAGGATCTTGTCGGGCTGCTCGGACTTGACGTTGCCCAGCGGATTGACGCTGAGATCGGTCTCTTTCTTCTTCTTATGCCGTTTGGCGAAGGCGGACGGGGAGGAGGAAAACGCGATCGCCGTGCCCAGACAAACTGCGGAAATACGAATGACCCACCGATTCATAACACCTCATGTTGGCAGACGCCCCCGTAAATCGACGTGCGTGCGGCGCGGGATGGTCTGCGTTGACCCCGAGCCGGGAAACCAATGCTATGCGGCGGCGATCCGCGCGGCTCGCTGCGCCGCATCGAGCAGGCTGCGGGCATCCCGTTCCGCGTGGCCGTCACCGAAAACCGCATTGCCGGCAACCAGCAACTCGGCTCCCGCTTCGACGACGCTGCCCACTGTGTCGTGAGCAACACCGCCGTCCACTTCAATCCTATAACTGAGACCGAGCTCGCGTCGAAGTTCTTTGAGGCGGCGAATCTTGCTGAGCGAGTAAGGGATGAATCGCTGTCCGCCGAAGCCTGGATTGACGCTCATGACCAGCACATGGTGCACCATGCTGAGGATCGGTACGAGCAGGTCGACCTCGGTGTGGGGATTGATGACGACGGCCGGCTCCATCTTGTGCTGGGCGATGAGTTCGAGGGAGCGGTGCAGGTGGCGGCACGCCTCGTAGTGGACGCTGACCCAGTTCGCGCCGGCGTCGGCAAAGGCGGGGATAAACTCGTCGGCGTTCTCAATCATCAGGTGGCAATCGAGCGGCAGTTTCGTATGTTTCCGGAGCGAGGCGACGATGGGCGGGCCGACGGTGATATTGGGGACGAAGTGGCCATCCATCACATCGACGTGGATCACGGTGCCGCCACCGCGCTCGGCCGCGGCGATTTCGTCGGCCAGGCGGGCGAAGTCGGCGGAAAGGATGGATGGAACGAGCTCGACCATGCGTGGTTACAGGGTACAGGGTCCTGGAAGTCGGGTACAGAGGGGAAACAGGCAGCCTGGCGCAGCGGCTGCATCAGCGGTTTTGCGCTCATTGATGCCCGGGTTCGCCGGAGTGAACTCCGTTTCCGGATCCCAAATGGGGGGATGATGCCTTAAGCAACGATTTTTCACGACGATGCCGCCAACTACCGAAGAGCGCTCGGATGCAAAGGGTCCATCGTCAATCGGAGTGGCCGGCGTAAGCGGGATCGACAACGGCGCGAACCGTGGACGTGAATGAATCCAGCGCGCATGACATGTCCGGAAGGCTGCAGCCGGGCACAAACACCGGCACGCGCTCCGGCGGGTCGGAGAGGGTCAAGGGCGTCGCTTCCCGCATCTGGCGCAACGTCTGGGCCGTGTAGAAGAGCCGCACAGAGGCGGCGCCGTCGGTCGAGCGCCACAGCTCGAAGAGTAATGCGCCACCCGGGGGCGTGTCGTCGCGGCGCCCGTCGAGGATCCAGCGGAGATCCAGAAGTCCCGCCACGCTGGCGATGTTGGTGTCGTGTCCGACAAGGAAGAGCACGCGGTCCTCGAGCCCACCCGGCGCGCCGCGGATCGCTTTTCCCGAGGCGCGCTGCTGGAGAGCCGCGAGGATGTGCACCAGCAGGTTCGAGCCGTTCATGCGCGCAACTGCGGGGGTGTGGTCCACAAAGTCCGCCTCGGCCGCGTGCAGTTGCATGATCTCGCGGAGTTTCTCCTCGTCGAGGCAACCCCAGGCGAGGTTCTGATCCTTCATTCCTTCGGCATATTCCAGAAGCAGGGATTCCGCCATGGACGAGGCGACTGTCAGCGGTCCGTGGAAATCGAATGCGTGATCCCCCGTCCCCTGTCGCTGGGTGACTGGAGCATCGAAGATGGAGGTACGCTTCGGATTCGTGACCGGTACGCGGCCGCAGCCCGCGAGGAGGCGATCGAGAACCTCGAGCTGCGGGCGATACGCCTCGGTGAGGTTGGCGGCGTTTCCTCCGATGCTCCCCTCGAGCGCGGCCAGCGCCCGGGCGGAGTCGGGACGGCTCACGCCAGCGTGGAGCGGGTGGAAGAGCGGATCCGGATCGTCTTGTGGCAGCGCCTGCACCGCAAGATCACATCCTGGAAGCAGGCCCTCGGCGAGAGCTTTTCCGGTTTCCCGGGTGCGCTGGTCGGAGTCGGCAAGGATGGAAACATACTTTGCGTCCGCGCACCCACCGGGCGCGAGCAGACCCTGGGCAGCCAGTGAGGCTCGATCGTACGCGCCAAAAAGTTTCATCAGCGTGAAACCATGCGGCGTCAGATCGCCGGGCGGCACATCCCACGCGGGCCAGGGCGCAGCGGAGTAAGCATCGTAGCGCCCCGGCTTACCCGTCGGCGAACGCACACCATGGCGGCTGAGGACGACGACGAACTGCAGGGTCTGGGTACCGTGGCTGGCGTCCGTCGACGGGGTCTGACCGAAAGCGAGCACGGCTAACCCCGAAAGAGAACAAGCCAGCAGCGACAGCATCCGGATCATCAGGTCCTCATTGTGGAATGGAACGAAACATTCTGCTCGGGAAAAAGGACGTGACACAAGCTGTGCGCAACCGCGTGCGCCACGCTGAGAAGCAAGATGAGCAAGCGATTATCAGTGTTCTTCGCTCGAATCCCAACGCAGACCCGCGCTGTAGGTCGGTTTGTAGTATTCGCGTTGCGTGACATATTGCGGTTGTCCGTTATAGTAGCCAAACACTTCGTTGGTCATATTCAGGCCATCGACGATCAGATGCAGCCCGCGCCAGACCCGCGCCCCCATCTGGGCGTCCACCTGCAGGTGAGGGTAGGCGTAGTTGTCGCCCAGTGGGCCATTCGACGGGCCGACAGTATTGTTGGCGGGGTCGGGCTGATTATTGAACCACTGGTAAGCGTAGTCGTAAGCACCGTTGTAGCTGATGCCCATGTGCACGTCATAGCGCCCGAGCACATACGAAGGCTCGATATTGAAGGCGTGGCGCGCGGTGCCGATGAGGGGGGGCGAGTCCGTGCGTCCCGGAATGCCGTTGCTGCGCGAGTCGGCATAGGAGTAGTTGGCCATCATGTTCATGCCGCGCAGGAGGCCGGGCAAATAACTCAGGTTCTGACGCCAGGAAAACTCCAGGCCGGTCACGCTGGCGTTATTGGCGTTGATATCCTGTTGAGCTTCGTCGGTGGCACTGTTCCCTGGGAGGTCGCAGAGAGATCCGGCGATTTCGCAGGAGGTGAAAGTCTGGACGATGGGGTCGCCAAGCTGCTTATAGAAGAACCCCGCCTGGATGATGCCGAAGGGGCGCAGTTGCTGCTCCAGCAGGAGGTCGTAGTTGTTGGCGTGGGTGGGCTGTTCGGTGGGGTTGCCGATGGCGTAGCGGGGTACCGTGCCTTCGCCATTGTCCAGGATATAGGGCACCAGATCGTAGGGATTCGGCCGCGAGATTCCGCGCGAGTAGACGGCGCGGACGGCGGTCATCGGGGCCACCATCCAGCGCGCCTGCACGCTGGGCAAGGGATCGACATAAGACTCGGTGGTGGTTTCCGGAGTGGTTCCAACCCAGTTGCCGTTGTTGTCGAGTCCATCGCCGTTCGGTCCCGCCGCGGGGTTCACGTAATAGCCGAGTACATGCACCTGGGTGGCTTCGAAGCGCAGGCCCGTCTGCAGGCTGAACCTGGGCCAGTTAATGGTGTTCATCACATAACCCGCGGAGATGCGTTCGATCAGGTCGAAGTTGGCCGAATCGGAACCCTCCTGGGTGGTCGGCACGTCCAGGGAGAAGTTCCCCGGATTTGCCTGGAAGTAAGCCGTCAGCCTGTTCCAGTCAGTGACAGGCCCCATGTAATAGGTGCCGTCATAGTAGTTCTTTTCGTTGAACCCGGTTTCGAACGGGACGAGGCTGGCAGCAGTGTTGCCTGAGGTCGGGCCGGTGTAGTCGTACTGTGGGGTCCAACCGTACTCGAAGGCGTGGCTGTTGCGGAATTCGCGGTAGTGTCCTAATTTGAAATCCACAGGCTCACGCTCCAATCGCGGTATTCAAAATGCCCCGGCTCCATTCGGATACGCTTTTGCCGCCGATCCGCGCTGCTTTCTCGAATGCCCGCAGTTCATCAGGAGTGACCCGCACGCGCAGGAACTTGCCTTTGGACGCGCCTCTGGGCAGCTTCGGCCTTCCCGGTTTCCGCTTCTTCTCAGTTGCTTTTGGCACGGCTCTTGTACTCCTGAAGGATTGAGGCTTGTACAGCGGTTTGGGGCGAGACGACGGGCGGGATGTGCAGCACAGTGACATATCGCTTTGGGTTCTTCGGATCATCCGTCTCGTGCGCCCAGGCGTATATCCGGTTTGCCTGGGGATGCCCTGTCAGATCGAACACTTCGACTACGCCATCCCACACGATTTGGTCCTGAAACGTCTCCCTGACGGGCACGCTCTCCACGTGTCTGGCTTTTGCGCCATGCAGTTCGCGGATGACCTTCCGAAGATCGGTAATGTGACTCACTCCCGGAACTCCTTTACCGCGTCGAACAAAATCGGCTCCAGAGTGAGCTTGCGAAATTGCCAAAAGCTGTACTCGTCTCCATTCACCAGAAGACGGCATTCCCCCTCGCGAGAAAGCGTTAACGTTCCGACTAGTTTCCTGCCGTCCGGATATTCCGCAGCTATTCCTTCCGGAACCTTGGTAAATATGACCTGCGCCAGCCGCAACTCCTGCAAAAAGTGACCGCCCTTCTGAGCTGCAACAATGAGGCTGGTTGGTTCGTAACCACCGTTAAAAATAAAGTTCACTTCGTGTTTTCTTTCCTTTCCGGAAAGAGTCTCGTTGCGCACTTTCACGTCGTGCTTAACCTGTATGGCAAAGTCTTGATACACCTCAGAGGCGGAGCACTTTGCTCTGGCCCTTACCCAATCGAAACCCGTATCGTC
>DATJNE010000123.1:0-9855 GCA_035508305.1 Acidobacteriaceae bacterium
GACAACCGCGTCGCTCCCGGAGAACTGGACGCGCGAGAGGCCCAGCGCGACAACGGCGGCGACGATCATTGCGGAGATTTCACTCCACGCGTTGATGCGCCACCAGAACCAGCGCAGGATGTAGACGGCTCCGGTGCCCGCGCCGAGGTTGAGCACCAGTTCCCAGCCGGCGCCGATGGAGGTGAGGCGGGAGGCGACGTAGCCGCTGCAGAGGACGAGGACGACGGTGATGAGCTTGCTGACGAGGACGTAGTGGCGCTCGCCGGCCTGGCGCACGACGAAGCGGCGGTAGAGATCGCTGACGAGATAGGAAGTTCCCCAGTTGAGCTGCGTGCCGATGGTGGACATGTAGGCGGCGAGGAACGCGGCGATCATGAGACCGCGCAGGGCCGGCGGCAGAAAGTCGCGCAGGACCATGACGTAGCCCTGCTGGGGATTGGCGGCGTAGGCGGCGCTGGGGTGCAGGCCGCCGTGGGTGGAGTACATGGCGAGCGCGACGAGGCCGGTGACGATCCACGGCCAGGGGCGGAGCGCGTAGTGGGCGATGTTGAACCAGAGAGTGGCGCCGAGGGAGTGCTTTTCGTTCTTCGCGCTGAACATGCGCTGCGCGATATAACCGCCGCCGCCGGGCTCGGCTCCGGGATACCAGGCGGCCCACCACTGCACGCCGATGTACATGAGGAAGGTGAGGATGGGGAGGGTCCAGAGGTTGGGGGTGGTGAGTCCGGCGTGGAAGTCGGGCAGGAAGGCGAGGACGCTGGAAGTGGGATGACCGGCGGCGCGCGTGGCAGCGTCTACGACGGAGAGGCGCACCCGCAGGGCCGACATGCCGCCGAGGCGCACCACAGCGATCCAGGCGAGAACGACGATCATCGCCATCTTGAGGACAAACTGGAAGAGATCGGTGACGAGGACGCCCCAGAGTCCGCCGAGGAAGGTATAGAGGCCGGTAAACGGCACCAGGATGAAGATGCAGATGAAGAGGGCGGTGGGGCGGGGCTCGCCCAGGGTGTAGTGGAGCAGCGTGCGGCCGCCGAGGGAGAGCGCGAGGACGCGGCCCTGGGCGATGGCGGGGCCGAGGGAGACGGCAATGATGTCGACCATGGCGCGGGTAACCCAGCCGAGGATGAAGCAGTTCATGAGCAGGCCGAGGTAGACGGCTTTGAATCCGCGGAGGAAGGCGGCGGGCCTGCCGGCATAGCGGATCTCGACCAGCTCGACGTCGGTGAGGATTTCCGCACGCCGCCAGTAGCGGGCGAAGAAGAAGACGGTGGTCATGCCGGAGAGGCAGAGGCTCCACCAGATCCAGTTGCCGGAGATACCCTGCGTGGCGACCAGGCCGCAGACGAAGAGAGGGGTGTCGGCGGCAAAGGTGGTGGCAACCATGGAGGTGCCGGCGAGCCACCAGGAGACGTCGCGTCCGGAGACGAAGAAATCCTCGGTGGAGCCGCTGGATTTGCTGCGGTAGTACATGCCGATGAGCAGGTTGAAGAGCAGGTACGCAGCGATGACAAGCCAGTCGAGAGGGGTAAGGGGCATGCAGTTCCAGGGCGTGGAGTCCGGGGAACTCCAGTATAGACAGCGGCGGTCGCGCGGCTGCGCGGACGCACGGAGCACGACTACAGCGGTTGCGGCGCGCATGGCGGCCAGCGCCGTTGCGGCGCGACTGCACTATGTGGTGAGGGCGTGCTCGTGTTCGTCGAGACGGGGGGCATCCACCGGGTGCATGAGACCGCCGCGGGAGAGGCGATAGCGGCGGCCGCGCCAGAGGATGGTGCTGCCGGCGTAGCTTGCGGCCCAGCAGAAGAAGCCGAGCAGATCGCGGAGGGGGTAGAGAAGAATCGTGCGCAGGAGATGACGCTCGCGCACGGCGAAGGCGCCGACGAGAGCGGCGAGGACCATGCGATTCACGACGCTGTAGACCAACAGCGCGAGAGCGAGGACAGGGCGATGCAGCGCCAGCGCGGCCAGGCCGGCGAGAATGCCGAAGGGAACGCTGAAGGTGAGGGCGGTGCCGAAGTGGCCGAGGGGACGCGAGAAGCGGGTGGATTTCATCCAGCGTGTCTGGTGACGCAGCGAGGCGGCGAAGCTGAGGTTGAGGATGATGTGGTCGATGACGTGGTGGGAAAGGACGACGGTCTGCCCCTGGGCGGCGACCTTTTCGCCGAGGAGAAAATCGTCGGAGCAATAGGGGCCGAGGACGCCAAAGCCGCCCATAGCCTCGACGCACCGGCGGCGAACGGCCATGGTGGGTCCGAGGGCGAACTTCATGCCCTCGAGAAGGTTTGCGGTGAGCACACCGGTGGTCATCTCCACGGACATGCCGGAGGCTTCGAGCTTCGCCCAGAGGCCGCGATCGGCAGCGCCGCGATAGAGGCAGGTGACGGCGCCGACGTTGTCGGCGGCGAAGGGGGCGGCGACTTCGCGGATATAGTTCCTGGTCACGCGGACGTCGCTGTCGCTGACGATGAAGAGGTCATGGCGGGCGGCGGCGTGCATCAGCTCGAGGGAGGAGACCTTGGCGTTGATGTAGGTTTCATCGCCGGTGGAGAAGAAGCGTGCGGGGATGTGCGGATAGCGGGCAGCGACGCGGCGAGCAATCTCAAGACCGGGGTCAGAAGGAGAGCGGGCGCAGAAAAGGATTTCGAAGTCCGGGTAATCCTGGTCGAAGAAGGAGGCGAGGTGGGTGTCCAGGTTCGGTTCGGGACCGTCGAGGGGCTTGAGCAGGCTGACCGGCGGAGCGGGAGCGGCGTTCGGGCGGGGACGGTCGGAGAGAAAGCGGCGCAGACCCACGAGGGCGAGGATGGCCGCGATCGTCGAGGTGCCGAGCCCGAAGAGTCCGATGTCGAGAAGGAGTCGAACCATGATGCCTGCTGAGCGCGCCGAGGGGGATGTGGCGGCACGCCGCCTTTACGAGGCTATCCCATTCGAGCGCTGCTGCGGGCCGAATTACACCACGGTCAACTTTGCATCCTCGCGCATCCACAGGGCGAGCTGGCGGAGCAGCCAGACGTTGCGCTCGAAGAGGGTGGTGGCGTAGTGGAGGGCGGAGGTGTGGTTCGTGTTGCCGGCGCTGCCGAGACCGTGACGGTTCCGCAATTCCTCCATCATGCCGCTGCGATCGTCGGTCATGTTGACGAGGATATCGATCTCGAGGTCGCCGGGGGTTTCGAGCGCGGCGAGGGCAGAGAAGAGGATGGTGTCGAGGGATTCGATGAGGAGCCCGGCCAGATCCTCGTGCGCGAGGCCCATCAGGGTTTCGGCGAAGAGACAGACGTTGTCTTCGAGAGCGCGGAGGGTGCTTTCCTTGCGCTGGAAACCGATGGCGCGCGCGGCGAGATCGGTGGCGATGGGGAGGCGGAGGAGCGCGTCGAGGAATTCGGCGATGTGGCGGCCGAGCTGGGCGGCGGCGGCGTGCAGAGGCCTGAGCTGGGAGGGGTCGCTGCGGCGGGCGGCGTCGATGTAGCGGCCGAGGACGCTGACGACACGCATCTGCTCAAGGGCAACGAGGTCGAGAGCGGTCTCGGGTGAGCTGAGCGAATTGTGCTGAATATAGATGGGGCTGGAGAGATCCTGCTCGGGGGTGGGGGGCCAGAGTTTGGCGAGGCCTTTGGGGGCCCAGCGGAGTCCGGCGAAGGCCAAGGCGGCGACGGTCATGTTCAGCGCAAGGTAGGTATAGGCCATGCGATGCGCGATCGAGGCCCCGGAGGCGTGGACGGCGGCCATGAGGAGGGGAAGATGCAGGAGGCGCTCGAGGACGAAAAGGGCGCCGAGGAAAAGGCTGGCGGCGCCGTTGGTCATGGCCTGGTACATCGCGATCTGGCGGGGGACGCCGCGCAGATTGCCGGCGAGCATGGAGGTGGCGAGCGCCGAGCCGAGGCCGAGGCCGGCGATGACCATCATGGCGGGAAATTCGCCGAGCTGGCCGCCGCGGTTGATGGTGACGACGATGGCGGCGACGGCCGAAGAGGAGTGGATAAAGGTGCGCAGCAGCATGCCGAGCAGGAAGGCCGCGTAAGGCCAGTGGGCGAAGAAGCCGGCGATGCGGGCGAACTCCGCCGAGGAAGCGAGGGGGTGGAAGGCCTGCTTCATCATTTCGAGGCCGAGAAAGAGCAGGCCGACGGACATACCGCTGGCGACGGCGGGCTTCCAGCGCCGGAAGAGGCGGAAGGCGAGGATGAGGCCGGTGATGCCGATGAGCAGCAGGATGGAGACGTGCAGATCGGAAGCAGCGACGAAGACGAGCAGCGCGGTGCCGATATTGGCGCAGGCGAGGACGACGAGCGCGCGGGAGATGGGCAGCAGGCCGGTGGAGACCATGCCGGAGAGGATGAAGGCGACGACGGAGGCGCTTTGCGTGATGGCGCCGAGGGTGGCGCCGATGAGCCCGGCCATGACGGGGCGATGGGTGAGGCGGCCGAGCGCCTGGCGGAAGCGCTGGCCGCTCATCTGGCGGAGGTTGTCCGATACGCCGCTCATGCCGGAGAAGAAGAAGGCGAGTCCGGCAAGATACAGCGCAAGCAGCTCGATCATGGGCGCAAGCATGATAGCAGCGGAGTTGCGGAATCCTGATGAAAGGCGCGACAGGCGCGGGGGCGATGGGCTGCGGTGATACCGTGGTCGACGGGGCAGGGGCGGAGCGATGAATCGGCGCGCATTCGTTAGGCGGGGAGCGCTGGCGGCGGGAGCGCTGGCGGTGCGCGGGGCGCGGACGTTCGCGCAGCAGGCCGGGGCGGAGGCGTCGCGCGGGACTGCGGCCAGCAGGTTTACGAGCGACGATGCGGAGTTGCAGCGGATCTGCGATGCGGCGCTGGCGACCCTGGCCGGCAACGTGGTGCAGTTTCCTTCGTATCCGGAAGCGGTGCTGGTGGAAGGGAGTGTCTACCACGGCGTGTGGCTGGAGTGCGCGCCGCAGGAAGGCGAGGTCTACAGCGCGATCGGACCGGAGGCAGCGAGGCAGCTGGCGCGCAGCAATCATCTGATTTTTTTTGCGCTGCAGAAAGAGGACGGGCAGCTGCCATGCTGCGTGAAGGAAAACGGTCCGGCGTTTGGGCAGATCCAGATGGTGGTGCCGATTGCGGCGACCGCATGGGAGCTGGCGCAGCGCTTCGGCGACGAAGAACTGCTGGACCAGGCGTACGCGGCGTGCGGGCGCTGGGATGCGTGGCTGCGGCGGTATCGCAACACGCGCGGCACGGGGTTGTGCGAGGGATTCTGCACCTATGACACGGGGCAGGACCACAGCCCGCGCTGGAAGGGGCTGGCGGACCGGTGTCCGGACGGCGATGCGCGGAGGTGTCCGCAGGAGCCGGGGATGCCGCGGTTGTGTCCGGACCTTTCGGCGACGGTGTATGGAGGCCGGGTGGCGCTGGCGTCGATGGCGAAGGCTTTGGGGAGGACGGACGAGGCGGATGACTGGAGAGAGGATGCGGAGACGATTCGGCGGCTGATGGTGGAGAAGCTTTACGATCCGCGGGACGGGGCGTTCTACGATCTCGATACAAACAACCAGTTCGTGAAGATTCGCAGCTCGACGATCATGACCGTGCTGGGCGAGCATGTGCCGGACGCGAGGGTGTTCGAGACGGTCTGGCGGAAGCAGGCGGGGAATCCGCAGGCGTTCTGGGCGCCGTATCCGTTTCCGTCGGTCGCGCTCGACGATCCACAGTTTGTGCGGCCGATCCCGCGGAACTCGTGGGGCGGCGCGACGCAGGCGCTGACGGCTCTGCGGGCTCCGCGGTGGATGGAACATTACGGCAGGAGCGCAGAGCTGGGGCGCCTGATGCAACGCTGGATCGAGGCGCTGCGGCGGGCGAGGGGGGAGTTCCGGCAGCAAATGGACCCGCTGACGGGGGAGTTTACGCTGACCGATCCGGGCGGGTATTCGCCGGCGGCGCTGGTGTGCATGGATTTTGTGTGGAGGCTGTCGGGAGTGCGGCAGACCGGCGACGGGATTGAGTGGAATGTGCGTCCACCGGCGCAGCGGGGACGGTCGCAGTTCACGCGGCGGATGGGAACGGCGACCGCGGAGCTGCGCTACGACGGGGAGCGAGCTGAGCTGCGGCTGGCGGGGCGGCGTGTTGCGGGCGTAAGCGGAGTGGTGCGGCTGCTGACGACGAAGGATGGGGAGCTGCAGAGAGCGGTCGGGATTGCGGAGAGCGAGCAGCGAGTAACGCTCGAGGAAGCGGGACGCGGGCAACGCACGCTGCGCATCGCACCGAATCAGAGGGTGGAGTTGCAGGCCGGATGAGCTGATCGAGATCCAGCAATCCTCAATCTTCCCGCTCCCGCGTCAAGGGCGACCAGGATGGGGTACTGGCGATGGTGCGGGAGAGCAAACTTTATACTGGCGAAGACGATGTCCAAATTTCTTCCTGTCGACGAGCAGATGGATCTGCTCGAAAAGGGCGCGGCGGAGATTATCCGCGTGTCCGATCTGCGCGAGCGGCTGGAGAAGTCGCGGCAAACGGGGGCGCCGCTGCGGGTGAAGGCGGGCTTCGATCCGACGGCGCCCGATCTGCATCTGGGGCACACGGTGCTGATGCGGAAGCTGAAGCACTTCCAGGATCTCGGCCACCAGGTGATCTTCCTGGTGGGCGACTTCACGTCGCTGATCGGCGACCCGAGCGGGCGCAACGTGACCCGCAGGCCGCTGACGCGGGAACAGATCAACGAGAACGCGAAGACCTATACCGACCAGGTGTTTCGCATTCTCGACCGGGAGAAGACCGAGGTGCGGTTCAACTCCGAGTGGCTGGACAAGCTGGGCTTCGAGGGCATGATTCGGCTGGCGTCGCACTTCACCGTGTCGCAGATGCTGGAGCGCGACGAGTTTCACCGGCGCTTCCAGGAGGAGAAGCCCATCTCGATGCACGAGCTGCTGTATCCGCTGTCGCAGGCATACGACTCGGTGGCGCTGCAGGCCGACGTGGAGCTGGGGGGGACGGATCAGAAGTTCAACCTGATCGCCGGGCGCGAGCTGCAGCGCCACTACGATCAGCCCGCGCAGATCGTGCTGATGACGCCGATCATCGAGGGGCTGGACGGCGTGCAGAAGATGTCGAAGTCGCTGGGGAACGCGATCGGGATCCACGAGCCGGCGCCGGAGATGTACGGCAAGCTGATGTCGATCAACGACGAGCTGATGTGGCGGTACTGGACGCTGCTGACCGATCTGCGGCAGAGCGAGATCGAGAGGATGCGGGCGGAGGTTGGCTCGGGCGCGCTGCATCCGATGGAGGCGAAGAAGCATCTGGCGCGGACGATCGTGGGCGGTTTTTGGGGGGCGGAGGCGGCGCAGGCCGCCGATGAGCAGTGGGCGCGGCAGTTCCAGCAGAAGAGCGACGATGTGGAGGGCCTCGAAGAAGTGCAGGTCCCGTATGCCGAGGTTGCGGCAACGAGCGCGGGGAACGGGCGGGCGATCCGGGTGCCCAAGCTGCTGGTGCGGACGGGACTGGCGGGGTCGGGGGCCGAGGCGACGCGGAAGCTGGCGGAGAGAGCGGTGCGGATCGACGGCGAGGCGGTGACGGAACCGACGATGGCGGTGGGCGCTCTGCCGGCGCGGATGAGCGTGCGGGTGGGCAAGCGGGCGAAGGTGGCTGTGATCGGCGAGTAAAAACGGATTTTCGGGGCGGCCCCGGGATTCCTTTTGCGCTTCGGGGGCAGTCAGATCGAGGGGCTGGAGAGCACGCGGATGGTGGCCGCCATGCGGTGCTGCTCGCCGGGTGCGAGGGAGATGGCCGAGCTCAGGATGTTGCTGGCTTCCACGCACACAAATTGCCGCCACTCGCTGTTGCCGAGGTCCTCGATGGGAGCCGCACCCTCCTGCCCGGGGTTCCAGACAACGGTGGTTGCCGAGTTCACCTTCTCGGTGCGCAGGCTCCGACGCCCGGCGGGATCGATCAGGTCCGCAGGGCCAGGAACGTCGAGGTAGGCGTTGTCGGTCTTCGCCGTGAAGGTCAGGTCTCCGGACTGGTTCTTTTGGCGGTTGCCATCGACGTTATCGAGATAGGCGGCGCCGCCGAGACCCCGAACGATGGCTTGGCCGGCCTCGCTTACCCGGAAGTAGGTATGCAGAGCCTCTTCGAATTGAAAGGGGCTTTGCCCTGTATTCGTGACGTGCAGGGCAAGCTCAAGAGATGCGCCGATGGACAGGGTGTACGTCAGGCGAAACGGGTGCGGCCACCAGCGGTTCGTCGACTCATCCTTCTCCGTGGTGAAGACGAGAACGACCGCTTCACCGTCGAGGTTCGCGGACTCCAGCTGCCATTCCTTCGTGCGGACAAAGCCATGGGCGGGTGCTGAGCGATCATCGGTCTTCGCGCGAAACCAGGGGAAGCAGACGGGGATGCCGCCCCGGATCGCGCGTCCGTCCTGCCAATGGGAGTGCTGACTGACGAAGAGTACCTCTTCGGCGTTTGCCGGCTGCCATGAGGTCAGGTGGGCACCGTGCAGATAGATCTCCGCTGAAGCCGAAGGAGCGGTGACGCGCAGCTTTGGCAAGCCGCCGTTGCCGGGGAGCAAAGCAACCAGATTCGGAATACCCGATCCGGCGTTCAGGGCGTCGATCTGCGCTGGGTTCATTCTGAGACAGAAGTTTACCGAAAGAGATGCGGCTGAGGGTCGTTTGGTGTGGCGAGGATGGCGCTGGCGCGCGATTTTCGTTCACGGTCGTCAGGATTTGGTCGGCGGCTGCGCCACCGAATACCTCCGCGCAAAGAGCCGTGATGGGCGTATGCGGGTCGCGTCGCACGGGGCCCTTCGACTCCGGGCGGATGAAGGTCCGCTATCTCCGGGGAGCGCAGGGTCCGCGCTCCGCTCAGGATGACAATTGAGGTGGTTCCTGCGCGAAGCGCGGCTGCCTCGATGGCAAATCGTTAGTCGTAGTATTCGAGGCCGAGGTGGGTGATGAGGTCTTCGCCCATGATGTGGCGCAGGGTGTTTTTGAGCTTCATGGACTGGATGAAGAGATCGTGTTCGGGGTAGAGGCCGGGGGCGGATTGCGGCGACTTGAAGTAGAAGCTGAGCCACTCCTGGATGCCGATGTGGCGCAGCTCGGGCGTGCGCTGGGCGAGGTCGAGGAAGAGGACGAGGTCGAGAGCGATGGGGGCGGCGAGGATGGAATCGCGGCAGAGGAAGTCGACTTTGATCTGCATGGGATAGCCGAGCCATCCGAAGATATCGATGTTATCCCAGCCTTCTTTGTTGTCGCCGCGGGGCGGATAGTAGTTGATGCGGACCTTGTGGTAGATGTTGCCGTATAAGTCGGGGTACTTTTCGGGCTGGAGGATGTAATCGAGGACACCGAGCTTCGATTCTTCCTTGGTCCTGAAGGATTCGGGGTCGTCGAGGACCTCGCCGTCGCGGTTGCCGAGGATGTTCGTGGAGTACCAGCCGCTGACGCCGAGCATGCGGGCCTTGAAGGCGGGCGAGAGGACGGTCTTGATGAGGGTCTGGCCGGTTTTGAAGTCCTTGCCGCAGATGGGAGCGCCGTTGGCACGGGAGAGCTCGATCATGCAGGGCAGGTCGACGGTGAGGTTGGGCGCGCCGTTGGCGAAGGGAACGCCTTCCTTCAGGGCGGCGTAGGCGTAGATCTGCGAGGGGGCGATGGCGGGGTCGTTATCGGTGAGCGCTTTTTCGAAGGCGGCGACGGTCTGGTGGCAGGGGGCGGGCTCCATAAATATTTCAGTGGAGCCGCACCAGATGACGACCACTCGATCGACCTGGGACTTGAAGCGCTGGATGTCCGACCGGACCTGCTGGGCGAGGTCGCATTTGGATTTGCCGGTCTTGACGTGGGTGCCGTGGAGGCGCTTGACGTAGTACTGGTCGAAGACGGCGGGCATGGGCTGGATG
>DATJNE010000124.1:0-2456 GCA_035508305.1 Acidobacteriaceae bacterium
GTGTTTACTAGTGATGCAATAGCCCCCCTGCCGGATTCGCCCCATGCCGGCACCTAAAATACCGGGAACCGGCGGCCGCAGGGAGCCGTACCCGGAGATATGGCACAAGATCTGCGGTTTGCTCTGCGCATGATCCTTTCCCATCGTCTGTTTTCCGCCGCGGTAGTAGCGACGCTGGCCTTGGGAATCGGTCTCAACACGATGGTGTTCACGCTGGTCAATGCGGCGCTGTTCAAGCCTGTGCCTGTTCCCGGCGGCTCGGAGCTGGTGTCCGTTATGGGCCGCAACTTTACCCAGCAAGGAAACGACACCATACGCGTGTCGTACCCGGACTTTCTCGACTACCGCGCGCAAGCCAGGTCCCTGGCGGCTCTCGAAGCCGGGACCGATGACAATGCGGTGCTCAGCGAAACCGGGATCCCTCCGCAGACCTACCGGATGGAACAGGCAACATCGGGAATCTTCGACATGCTCAAGATCAGGCCGGTGCTTGGCCGCGGATTTCTTCCCGGCGACGACAAACCCGGCGCTACCCCCGTAGTCCTACTCGGTTACGGCATCTGGAAAGACCGATATGCGAGTTCGCCGGCGGTCCTCGGCCGCCAGGTTCGCGTCAACGAAAAGCCGGCCACGATCATCGGAGTCATGCCGCGAGGCTTCAAATTCCCGACCACGGTAGACATGTGGATGCCGCTGATTCCTACCGCCGATCTTGAGAAGCGCACCAACCGGCCGCTGTCGCTCTTCGGAATGCTCAGGCCCGGCGTCACCACCATGCAGGCCAACGTGGAGATGAGCGCGATCGGCCGCCGCCTCGCCGCGCAGTATCCCGAGGATAAGAACATCGGCATCTCGGTTGAGACATTTCACGAGCGGTATAACGGCGGCAACATTCGCCTCATCTTCCTTCTCATGCTGGCTGCGGTCGGCTTCGTGCTGCTGATTGCGTGCGCCAATGTCGCCAACATGATGCTGAGCCGTGCCATGTTGCGCCAGCGTGAAATGTCCATCCGCACAGCGCTCGGGGCTTCGCGGTGGCGCGTAGCCCGGCAGCTGCTGGTAGAAAGCGTGCTGCTCAGCACGCTGGGCGGAGTACTGGGACTGGCGCTGGCGTGGCTTGGCGTTCATTGGTTCGACCTTAACACCCAGAATGTGGGCAAGCCTTATTGGGTCGAATTCACCATGAACTACGCCGTCTTCGGCTACTTTGCCGGCCTCTGCATCGCCAGCGGACTTCTCTTCGGTACGGCGCCAGCGCTGCGCTTTTCGCGAGTGGACGTCAACGAAGTTCTGAAAGACGGCGCGCGCAGCGTGGGAAAACTTCGCGGCGGCAAGCTATCCGGCCTGCTGGTGGTATTCCAGTTCGCGCTGACGCTGGTGCTGCTCACCGGCGCCGGAGTCCTCGTGCACAGCCTCACGAGGGCGATGGCGGCCAATCAGGAAGTGCCCGACGAGCAGATCGCCACCGCGCGCATCCAGTTTCCCGACGCGCATTACAAGGACGCCGATGCCCGCCAGCGCTTCTACGACCAGCTTCTGCCGCGCGTCAAGGCACTCCCCGGCGTTACCCATGTAGCCCTCACCTCCAACCTTCCCGGCCTCGGAGCGGGCTCGAGAGAAATCGAGATCGAGCACGCCCCCGCCGTCGATCCGGCTCATCGCCCGTCGGCATCCTTTGTGGTGCAGAGCCCGGGATATCTGCAGGCAATCAACCTCCCTCTTCTCCTTGGCCGCGACTTCAACGAGACCGACGGAACGCCAAATCACAGGGCGGCGATCCTCACCCGCGAATGCGCCGAACACTTCTGGCCGGGCCAGTCTGCAATCGGCAAGCGCTTCCGCTTCTACGACAACAACAAGCCGGGCGACTGGATCACCGTCGTCGGAGTCTCCGCAAACATCGTGCAGGAGCTGAACGAAAAATCTCCGAATCCGCTCATGTTCGTTCCTCTACGGCAGGAGGGCTGGAACGGCATGGCGCTGCTGATACGGTCAGACGGCAACCCCATCCCCGCAGTACGCAGCGCGGTGCAGAATCTCGATCAGGACCTGCCGCTCCAGGATGTCTACACGCTGCCCGAGGCGATTCAGCATGATGAGTGGTTCCTCCATCTCTTCGGCAGAATCTTCTCCGGCTTTGCGCTGATCGCCCTGGTCATGGCGGCCGTGGGCATTTATGCCGTTCTTGCCCAGGCCACCAACAGCCGCACTCAGGAGATCGGTGTCCGCATGGCCCTCGGAGCCAGCACACGCAACATCATGGCGCTGGTGATGCGGCGAGGCATATGGCAGATCGCCGCCGGCCTCGCGATCGGCCTGGCAGCGGCGTTGCCCGCGGCGCGCGCCATGGCCAGCCTGCCCATCGGCGTCTCCTCATCCGACCCGGTCGTATTCCTAATCGTCGCCGCGTTGCTGGCGATCGTCGGGCTTCTTGCCTGCTGGATTCCAGCACACAG
>DATJNE010000125.1:0-16691 GCA_035508305.1 Acidobacteriaceae bacterium
CGGCCAGGTCACCTATAACACCGTCTATCTCGACGGCCTCGCCATGCCCATCAACGCCACCGTCAACTCAGCGTTCGCCCTCGGATGGGCTCCCACGCTTCTCACCAACTTCCAGGTCGATGGCTACGGCTCCAGCGGCTCTTCAACCGTCTTCCTCGACGCCCTGAAAATCTATCGATGGTGACGCTGGCTTTTCGCTGGCGGCTCCGCATCGCGGGAGCAGCCCGATCGCGACCCGATCTGGCTGTTTTTCCCGTCATGGGCTGAATGCCGATGAGTTGTAGCATTTCGGTTGGCCGCGTAACTTCCGTACTGTTCCGGCGGCCGATTCTTCTTGCGCCAGCCCGCGAGAAGTCTCTACGCTGAAAAGCTGGGGAGCCCTGTTCTCATGATCCGGGCTCTTTTGCTTCGGGGTTCCGGACGGCTCCGTTTCACCGCCGATCGAGGTAACGTCGTTGCCGTTGCTGCTGTTAACCGGATGCCAGGTATCGAACTCGACAGCATTATAAGCCTCGATTTTGCAGCACGATGCCACACACCCCCGGGAGGGGGGAGGGGGGGACCACCCCGGAAATCTCCCGCATCCCGGTACGCCGGAGGTGACCCAATCCGGCGGAGGATAACTCCTCCGCCAGGACCCCACCGCGGCTATTTCTTGGTGGGGATTTCCAGATGCCCGCCAAACTGGAACCGCATCGCCGAAAGCAGCTTGTCCTGGTAGTCCGCTTCCCCGCGCGATGTGAACCGCTGATAAAGTGCCGCGGAAAGCACCGGAGCCGGCACCCCTTCGTCGATTGCCGCCTTGATCGTCCAGCGTCCTTCGCCCGAATCGGAAACCCGGCCGGCGAATTTCGCCAGCGCCGGATCCTCGACCAGCGCAGCCGCGGTCAGGTCCAGCAGCCAGGAGGCGATCACACTGCCGCGCCGCCAGACTTCGGTGACGTCGCGCAGGTTCAACTCGTACTGGTACTGCTCCGGATCCCGCAGCGGCGTGGTCTCCGCATTGATCGCCGAGGTTTGCTTTCCCACATTCGCGCTCTGCAGGATGCCCAGACCTTCCGCGTAGGCTGCCATCACGCCGTATTCGATCCCGTTGTGCACCATCTTGACGAAATGGCCCGCGCCATTCGGTCCGCAGTGCAGATACCCCATCTCGGAAGTGCCGCCGAGTTTCTCCCGGCCCGGCGTACGGGCGATATTGCCCACTCCGGGCGCCAGCTGGCGGAAGATCGGATCGAGGCGCTGCACCACGTCCGCCTCGCCGCCGATCATCATGCAATAGCCCCGTTCCAGTCCCCAAACCCCGCCGCTGGTTCCCACGTCGACGTAGTGGATGTTCTTCGCGGCGAGTTCCTTTGCACGGCGAATGTCATCCACGTAATAGGAGTTGCCTCCGTCAATCAGCGTGTCCCCTGCTTCCAGATGAGGGACCAGCTCTTCGATGGTCTGATCCACAACCGCTGCCGGAACCATGAGCCAGATGGCGCGCGGAGCCTTCAGCTTGCGCACCATATCCGCGAAATCGCTCGCGCCCACGGCCTTCTCCCGGGCCAGCTCTTCGACGGCCTTCGGCGACACGTCAAAGACAACACACTCCTGTCCGCCCCGGATCAGCCGGCGAACCATATTGGCGCCCATCCGTCCCAGTCCAATCATTCCCAGTTGCATAAGGCGACTCTCTCTCCTGAATTGATTGATCTCCAATAACGGTAAATGGTCTCAGGCCACGAGCGCATGGACTGCAAAAATGGCGAAAAATTTTACCGATCTCCGCGCGAATGCCGCTGCAGCTTCTTTTGTGTGATGCGACCGGGACACAGTTCGTCGCGCAAATGCGGAAGCCGACCCGCGAATGCGGAGCGCCGATGGCACGAGGACAAAGGTGAAAACGCTCAGGCGCCGGCAGCTGGGCGGGAGCGCGTCATCGCCGAGACGTGTTCCCGCAGCACTGCCAGACCGCGATAGAGGCGGGCCTTCACGGTTGAAAGAGGGGCGCGCGTGCGCTTTGCGATTTCAACCAGCGGCAGTTCTTCGCGGAATCGCAGCATGACAACTTCGCGCTGGGTTACGGTGAGGGAGCCGAGAGCATCGGCCAGCAAGCGGCTGTCTTCCTCGGCGATGCAGTGGCCGAGCGCACTCTCCTCATCTTTCATCCGGTCGAGGCAGCGCTCGTCCCCTGCTTCTGTCACAGCCTCAAAGCTGGTGGTGGCAGGCGACCTGCGGCGCAGATCGAAGACCAGATTCCGAGCGATGCTGAACAGCCAGGTGACAAACTGCGCATCGCCTTTGAACTGGGAACCGCGCAGCAGGACGCGCATCCAGGTTTCCTGAAACAGATCCTCGGCCAGTTCGCGGTCGCCGGTCAGGTAGATGAGGTGGCGCATGAGGCGATGCTGAAACTGTACGATCAGGTAGTCGATGATCTCCGGATCCCGCTCCCGGAGCCTGGCGGCGATCCAGGCGTTTTCCTGTTTCTGCCGGTCGGCTTGCTGCGGGTTCGCCAGGACTGCGCACGATGCGCCTGACGAGAGATTGGCCCGGCCGATCTGCTTCTCCAGTTTCACTGCATCCTCCATCGCCGGGCCGCCGGCTGCATCCATTGCATTCCGAGCCGGACGATCGCCCTTCGACCCTGCTGATCCTCATTGTGCCGAGGAAACGCGAGCGCGAACGTCAGGAATTGTCGAGGAAGATCAGTACCAACGGAGATGGGAAACAAATGAAGGGAAACGCCGGCGGCTCTGATCGTGCAGTCGACGAGAGCTGATGGTGCGAGCGGCGAAGCCTTTTTTTCTCCAACCGGGCTCTCTACAAATCACGACAAAACCGCCGCGACACGCCCCCGAAGCGCCGCGTCTGATTCGACGTGGTTCATTTTTCTGCAGTGGAGGTTCCAGGGTGCGTTTCCTCTTATCGGTTTCTCTCGTGATGTGTTCCCTGCTGGCGGCCGGCGGGATCATCGTCACGATGCGGTCGTTTTCCCGGCAGCCAGCGGTCCTTGCCGCCGGCGCTTCTCGCCAGGATGCATCGCCGGACAACGGCACAGCAGTCAGCCTTTCCGGCAACTGGCAGATGTCCTGGACCGGTCTGAAGGGAGAGCAGCGGCAGGGCACGATGGAGCTGAAGCAGGACGGCAACAAGCTCAGCGGCTCACTGGAGGGTGAGCGCGGTGCGGCATCCCTGACCGGAAGCGTCCAGGGGAATCGGGTTTCCATTACCGTTAAAATGCGCAGGCGCCAGGCTGCGTTTTCGGGGACCGTGGAGGGCGACAAGATGAGCGGCGCCACCCAGAGGGGGGCGGCCTGGACAGCGACGCGCGAGCAGTGACCGGCCCGCGCAAGGTTTGGCATCGGCCGGGAAACGCGGGTTGACGAATTTGTCATCAGGCAGCACGCTTTGATCAGCGGCCGATGATGAGCGAAGCCAAGCCGGAAACCCGATCTCCTCGTTCGCCGGGCCCCGCAGTTCCGCCGTCGCCCCGGCAGATCCTTCTCATCGACGACGACCGCGATATGGCGGAAATGCTTGCGGAGTATCTGGGCCTCGAGGGATTTGCCGTGCATTTGGCGCATACGGCGAGCAGCGGCCTGGCTCGTGTTGCCGAGGGGGGCCTCGTCCTGGTGATCCTCGATTTAATGCTGCCGGACCGCGATGGCTTTGGGGTTCTCGCCGAGATCCGACAGAAGAGCCGCATTCCGGTAATTATGCTGACGACGAGGGCGTCCGTGGCCGATAAAGTGAGCGGGCTTGAGGCCGGGGCCGACGACTACATCCCCAAGCCGTTCACTCCGGTCGAACTCCTGGCGAGGATGCGCACCGTTCTCCGCCGCGGACAGCCATCACGCTTTGGCATCCCGTTTGTGGCGGTCGACGATCTGATCCTCGATACCGGCGCGCGGAGAGTGGAGCGCAGAGGCGAGGTGGTTGAGTGCACGGCGGCAGAATTCGATGCCCTGCACGCGCTGCTTTCGAGGGCCGGAGAAGTGGTGACGCGGGAGCATTTATCCCGGATCGCGCTCGGCCGCTCGCCCTATGCCGGCGATCGGGGAATCGACAATCTGATCAGCGCACTGCGTAAAAAGCTGGGGCCTTCCGGAGACAAAGGGGAGCGGCTGCGCTCGATTCGTAACACCGGTTACGTCTATCTCCGTCAATCTGGGCCGGGCGCGCGGGAGCAACCGCGATGAAACTGTTCCTGCGCATTTTTCTCAGTTTCTGGCTGGCGACCATTCTGATGATCACCGTGGTCCTTCTCGCCGGCGAGCTTTTCCCGGCGACCTTCCCGGGAGATGAAGTCAGACGGTTTAGCCCGGAGACGGTGGAGACTCTGCTGTCGGGGGCGGCCGACGTTTACGAACGCCAGGGAGCAGCGGTCCTGACTGCCGATCTGGAAAAACAGCCCTCGCTGAGCCATCGCCCATTATTTCTTTTCGACGATTCCGGAAAGCTGGTTGCGGGCAAAGGGAAACCATCCCGGATTTATGAGCAGATGGCGAACGATGTTCTGCGCGGGGGGCACGACGAACTGCAACGCTTCGGGTTCCGCGTTATCTTTGCCGGCCAGATCCTGAGCAAAAGCGGGCATCGTTACATCTGTGTTGTCCCCATTTCCGATCTGACCCACCGTCTGCTGCGCATGCACGCGTGGATCAACCTGGCGATCGCGGTGCCGCCGGCCGCATTGGTTTGCCTGCTGCTGACGCTCTACATCACCCGTCCGATTACGGGATTGCGGGCTGCCGCACAGCGGCTCGCCGACGGCGATCTGGCAGCCCGTTCCTCGCCGCACGCGGTGATACGGCGGGACGAACTGGGAGACCTGGCGCGCGATTTCGACACCATGGCTGCACAGATCCAGTCGCTGATGACGGCGCAGCGCCGTTTTGTCGCGGATGTGTCTCACGAGCTGGGGGCGCCGCTGACACGCATGCATCTGGCCCTGGCGCTGTTGCGCCGTCAGCATCCGGTAACGGGGGCGGCGGAGTTACAGAGAATCGAGCGGGAGACCGACAAGCTGAGCAACCTGGTGCAGCAGCTTTTGCTTCTGGCCGGGCTCGAGGCGGGCCGATGTCCGGCGGAAATCCGCAGCCCGGTCTCGTTGCGCCCTCTTTGCGAAAGCGTCGTGGAGGATGCCAGCTTCGAAGCGACGCACCGCAACTGCAGGATCACCGGCAGCTGGGACGACGTGACCTTCACGGCTTATCCGCAATTGCTGCGGCGCGCCATCGATAATGTGTTGCGGAACGCCATTCGTTATACGCTGCCCGGATCGGAGGTCGTGCTCCGGGCCCGCGTCCAGCCCGGGGCGCGGCAGATCGCCATTGAAATTCTGGACGCCGGCCCCGGCGTGCCCAAATCCATGCTTACCGACATCTTTCGGCCGTTCTTCCGCACCGCACCCGGACGGGAGAGCGAGACGGGCGGCGCCGGACTGGGGCTCGCCATCGCCTTCGAGGCCGTCCGTCAACATGGCGGGACAATTGCGGCCAGGAATCGCGAGGAAGGCGGTCTTTTGGTGACCATTATCCTGCCGCTCATCGAGCCGACGACGGAACCCGAACTGCAGCCCGTCTCCGCCGAAGCCTGATCGGGTTGCGCTCCCACCGGCATAGCGGCGCGCCCACCAACGACCTCGGCCTTAATGCGCGACCTCGCGCATCCAGTTGCGCAGGAAGCTGAAGCCATAGTTCACGCCCGCCTCCCGGACGATCGTCCCGTTGCCGTAGCCTCCGGGATACCACGTCTCCTTAACGACCACGCCGGCGGCGATCGGGCCGAGAAAGCGGGCAAAAGAGAAAGCGCGATGACCGTCGTCACCTTTACGCGCTGTGAAGGTATCCTGGAAAGCACGCTTCACGGCTGAATCCTGGCAGGGATGAGCGCAGGGGATGAAGCGAATGTCCTCGCGAAAAGCATCGGCGACTGCGTACTCCGTGGTTCCCCGCACGACGATCTGTCCGAGGGCAGAACCGAAACGATCGCCATATCCCTCGGCGCCCTCCGGCCACTGGCTGGGGCTGTCGGCCGCCTGGTCAATGCCGCCCCGCACCCCGGCTTCGATCACGGAGGAGACGCCGAAGGTATGCCGAAGATACGATCGCAGCCTCTCCTGCTGCGTAGGCGGCCGATAGACGGCAAGGGACCGAGCGACGGGCTGCGGCTGCGGGGCGGCCGGCGCCGGTTCGGATCCATGCTGAGACCAACCTGACGCAACCGCAAACATCAGGATTCCAACCGTCGTCACCAGAGCATTCCTCATGATTCTCCATATCGCGGAGCAAGGCGCGTGATTTCCTGCATCGAAGGCGCAGATCCTTGGAAAGGAGAGCCAGGCTGTAAGTCGCAGCCCGCAGCCTTTAAACGACAAATCCCGACACTCGGCAGTTCCGCGTCCGGGAGGCGGCCGGCATTGCCGCCGTGAACTAAAGATCCTGCGCCTGCTGCCCGGCCGGGAGTTACATTAGGGGAACGCGGGTTGTGCAACTCTGACTACGGATGGCGTGTTGACCCGGGCAAAGGAACCGCCGCACTCACCGAATTCGCGCTCGCTGCCGACGAAACTCCTGATCGGGTTGATGTATTCCGTGCTGCCGTTCTGCGCGGGCGTTTCCGTGGCCGCAGGGCAGACGTTCAGCTTTCAGGTTTTTGGCCAGTCCGAAGGGCTGACGGATCTCGGCGTGGGCACAATGGCGGCGGGAGCCGACGGCAATTTCTGGGTCGGCACCCAGAACGGCTTGTTCCTCTTCAACGGCTCCCATTTCACGCGCGTGCCTTCGGTGAATCCTGGCGAGTCTCCGCTGATCACCGCGACCTACATCGACGACCGCCGACGGCTCTGGTTTACCGACGCGGAAGGCATTTACCTGCACGACGCGACAGGGACGAGAAGAATCTCGCGCGAGGATTTGCGCTTCGGCTATCAGACGCCGCCGCAGATTGTTTCGCTGGCGGGGGAACCCGATGCTGTCTATTTCTCCGGCGGCGGGGCGGTGCGAGAGGCGTTGTCCCGCGACGACGGAAGCACCTGGCGTGTGCGGGAGGTGTTCACCCCCGCGGAAAAGTCCGCGCAGCCGGAACTCCGTGATATTCACGGCCTGACCGTCAAAAACGGCCAGGAACTGTGGATGGGATGCGGCGACGCACTCTGTGAGCTCACCCAGGGACGGCTGCGCGTCTGGAGCGTAAAGGACGGCGTGCAGCACGGGTTCTGGTCCGAGCTGTTCGTGGATCATGCGGGCAAGCTCTGGATTCGCGGCTCCGGGCACGTTTTCAGTCTTGCGCCCGGTGCACAGCGGTTTGAGAGAGACGAGGCGGGACTGGCGCCGCATGCTCTCGACGCCGGAACGGGGATGTTCGTTGAAGATCATGGCGGCCGGGTCATAACCGGCATCGTCAACGGGATCGCGGTGCACGATGGACGGGGCTGGCACACGATCACAACCAGAAACGGTCTGCCGGCTCAGGTCGTCAGTTCTCTCTGCGTCGATCGGGATGGCACCCTGTGGATGGCGCTCACCGGGCTCGGCCTCGTGCGCAGACTGGGGTCTGCGAACTGGGAGGGCTGGACCTCGAACGATGGCCTGACGAGCAACAACATCTGGGCGATTGCGCGTGACCGAAGAGGATGGCTGTGGGCCGGTACAGAGAGCGCGCTCGACGTGCTGCAACCCGGATCGAGTCGATTTGAGCCCGTGTCCGCCATCGGCGGAAAGTCGACCACGCATGTGCTGACCCTGTGGCCTGCCCAGGATGGCCGAATCTGGCTCGGCAGCGGCAGCGGCGATCTGATCGTCTACGATCCCCAGCGAAAACGGGGACAGCTGGTCGACTCCTTAACCAGTATTTTTCATCTCTTCGCCGATCGGAAGGGCCGCATCTGGATTTGTACGGGAAACGGAGTCTGGAGCGTAGACTCCAGGGCGCAGGCGGAAAGACCGCCCGTAACCAGGGCTTCGGGAATCACCGAGCACAATCAGATTTTCGACGGAGCCGAGGACCCGTCGGGAGCGCTTTGGTTTGTCGGCAGCCGCGCTCTGTTTCGCTGGGACGGTCACACATGGAGCGATGTGGGTTTGCCGGCCCGCCTGCACCTTGCCATCTTCGGGCAGTTAGCCATCGCTGCCGACGGCACGCTGTGGGTTACGGTCGTCAATCAGGGCCTGGTGCACCTTCGCTTCAACGGCGTTCGCCTGCAACCAATCAGCGAGCCTGCGGAAATGGCCAGCGCCTCCGGGGACGTCGTTATGCTCCACATCGACAGCCGGGGCTGGGTATGGGCGGGAACCGACGACGGAGTCGACGTCTTCAATGGCCAGCGCTGGATCCATGTCACGCGCCAGGACGGGTTGCTGTGGGACGACATTGACACCAACGCATTCTTCAGCGACCGTGACGGTTCCGTTTGGATCGGCACAAGCGGTGGTATCGCCCATGTTCTGCAGCCGGAAGATCTGTTTGCCGACAACCGGCTGCGTGTCGTCCTGAGTCAGGCCAGACTCGGCGCGCAAACGGTTCCGCCAGACGGCAACCGCGCATTTCCCTGGAGGAATCAACCGTTCACTCTGCGGCTTTCGGTCTCCGACTTTTCCCGCATTCATGCCGTTGAATATCAGTATCGTCTTGCCGATCTGGAGACCGACTGGACCCGCACAGAGGAAGCGGATGTGCGCTATCCGTCGCTTCCGCCAGGGGATTATCGCTTCGAGGTTTTCGCAGTCGACTTAAACCGCGGCACTCGGACGCCGGACGTCTTCCTTTCCTTCCGCATTCTCGCGCCCTGGTGGCAGCGCTGGTGGTTTTACGCTCTGGCTATCCTTGCCCTTTGCGGGTTGGTGGTCGAGCTATGGCGCTGGCGGCATCGGATGTTACTGCAGCGCCAGCAGCACCTCGAACTGCTTGTGCAGGAACGCACGCGCGAACTCACGGAACTGGCTCTTCACGATTCCCTGACCGGGCTCCTGAACCGCGCCGCGATCTTCGAGGTTCTGGAGAAGGAAATCGAGCGCGCCCATCGAAGTGACGGGTTGCTGGCCATCGTTCTCGCTGACCTCGATCACTTCAAGGAAGTCAACGACCGTTATGGCCATCCGGTGGGCGATGCGGTCCTGGCCGCGTTTGCCCGGCGCGTGCGGATGTTCCTCCGCAACTACGACGGGCTCGGGCGTTACGGCGGGGAAGAATTTCTCATTCTCATTCCCGGTATCGAGCGCGACCGCCTGGTTGAGCGCGTGGAAGCCCTGCGCAAGGCCATCGCCACAGATCCTTTCGAAGTCCATGACCTTGCCCTCAGGATCACGTGCAGTTTTGGAATCACGATGTTATCGCCCGGCGATCATTCTTCGACCAGGCTGATCGAACGCGCGGATGCCGCCCTTTACGTTGCCAAGCGTGAAGGAAGAAATCGCCTGAGCTGTGAGCAGGGCTCACTCGATGGATCTGCCAACGGCTGAACGCAACCGTCAGCGATGCCGCGAGGTCGAGGTTGGCAGCCGGTCAGTTGTTCCCGCCACCGGCGCGATCCCGGCATCGCCGTGCAACGCAATGGAACGGCTGTCAGCGAACTTCAAAAGGCTGCCGTCCGCCGCATGAATGACGACGTTGGAGAAGGTCCAGCCTTGCGCGTCGGCGACTTTGCCCGCGGAGCGCGCATCGATCGTGATATTGCGCAGGCGGAAGTCTTCGAGCGGGGCATCCGGAGAAGCGCTGACGTCGAAGGCCATTTTCGCGCCCGTCGCCCTGAGATTCGAGATGGTCACGTTGCGGAAGTGCGCGAGACCCTGCGCGGCCGGAACCGGTTCTGCCAGGACTCTGTAGTAGTCCGGGACATCCTTCATCCCGGGGGGAATCACGGCATAGCTGTAGCTGGGATTCCAGTTCATTGTGATGTGCACGGGGATAGCGACGTCTTCAAGCTGCAGGTCGTGAATCCGGATGTTGTCGGCCCAGCCGCCTCGGGTCCGGGCTGATTTAAAGAGGACGCCCGACGGCACGTGTCCAAAAGCGTGGATGTTGTAGACCTCCACATTGCGAAAGCCCCCCGAGGTTTCGCTGCCGATGGTGATTGCGGCGGCGCCGTCCCGCACGGTTGAGTCGCGCACCACAATGTCTTCGTCCGGCCGGGCCACGCGCAGTCCGTCCGCGTCGCGACCCGCCTTCAGGCAAAGGGCATCGTCGTTGACGGAGATGTCGGCGCGCTCCACCAGAACGTGCCGCGAAGAATCGATATCGATCCCGTCCGTGCTCGGTCCACGGCCACCGACGTTGTTGCGGATGGTGACTCCGTCGACGTGAACGTCACTGGAGTAACAGATATGGACGGTCCAGAATCCTGACCGGGTCAGCAGCAGGCGGGAAAGCTCGACATGCCTGGCCTTGTAGATCTGGATCAGCCGCGGCCGGCGCGCATCGTAATCGGCGGCCCAGCGCAGGCCCAGAGGCTGGTATTTGCGGCGCAGAGCCCAATAGCTGTCCCACCAGACTTTGCCGTCCCCGTCGATTGTGCCCGCCCCGGTGATCTTCGCGTCGCGCTCGCCATAGACGTTGACGAGGGCGGCAGGCCAGCTCATCTCGATGCCCGCGACTCGCGTCGGCTTCATCGGGTAGTCCGCGAGGTTTTGCGAGCCGAGAATGGTTGCACCCTGCTCGACCTCGAGCGTCGTGCCCGACTTCACGAAAATCGATCCGCTCAGGTAGATTCCCGCGGGCACGACGACCGTTCCGCCACCGGCGTGAGTTGCCGCGTCGATGGTTGCCTGGATCGCCTTCGTGTCCAGAGTGGCGCCGTCGCCTTTCGCTCCATAGTCGCGCACGGTGAAGTCGCGCGCCGAGGCGGAAAGGACCGGCCACAGCAAGATCACAGCGGCAGCCACCGCGGTTCTCCTGAGCAGCCGCCGGCTTCCCCTGCCGGATGGCGATGCGCCGGAGACGCCCGCCGGAAACGGAAGGGTCCGCCACCCGCGCGCCATCATTGCGTCGCACTCTCACCCGCCGCGGCCTTTGCCACCTCCGCAGCAAATACATACGTCGGTCCAAACATGTTCGATCGGAAAATGACCCACTTGTGGTCCGGGGTAAAGCGTACGTTCGGTTCCAGCCGGTAGTTGTGCCTTGACATGTTCACCAGATGTTCGGCGCGGAAGACGCCGGGCTGGATGTATCCGGGCTTGTTGATGCCGTCACCCTTGATCAGTTGCGGGTGAAAGAGTTCGATCCATTCGCCGTCCGGCGCCTTCGCCACCTGGCCGGGATCGCCGCCGTCGCCGCAGAACAGGGATCCGTCGCGGGAGACGTTAAAGTGAATCGACCACTCGTTGCGCTGCATATGGTAAGCGGTACGCCTGCCCGTATCAACGTCATAGCCGGCGAGCCAGAAGTCCTCGCCTTTGGGCGTTTGCCAGTCGTACCAGATCGTCCTGCCGTCCGGGGCCCAGAACTCGTGGCCGGCAATTTCCATAAACATGGTGCGGGTGTGGATCAGCATGTTGTGCGTGCCGTCTGTATGAATCGTCCAGATACGGTCGACCTTTTGCCACGGGCCTTCGTGGCAATACATGAGCAGGTGTGGATCGGTCGGCGAGAAGAGCAGATGATTGACCCAGTCGCGGCTGTGCAGCAGCGGCCGAAGCTTCCCGGTACGCAGATCGATAACGAAGAGGACGAGGGGCAGGCGCGCCGCGAGGCGCCGCTCCATCATCTGGCCTTTGTTCAGGGGCTGCAGCATGTTCTGCGCCTGCTGCGATCCTCCCCGCTGGTCGTGGGCGCGCGCCTCGCCGGGAGGCGGCTGGTTGTAGTCCTGGCCCGCATTGCCCTCGATGTAAGTGCCGGCGGCCAGCGTCTCATCCGCATTCACCGAGGCCACTGAACCGCGTGGCGGCAACACGGCCAGCCTGCGGCTCGCACCGGTATCGATATTGGTCACCCACAGCGATCGATCCTCAGGCTTGATATAGAAGACGCTTGGCGTTTTATGTCCGACCACAATGGTGCGCACATGTCCCTGGACGACCTGGCGCGTCTTCCAGGTGGTCAGATCGATCACCGAAATTCCATCCGGCGTGGTGTACACCATCTCTTTGCCGTCGGGAGTGTACGCATTCACATTGAAGTAGAAGCTTGCCGAATCGGGTTCACGAGTGAGCCGCACAACGCGGTGTCCGGTCGACGGATCGATCCATGAGGCCGGTGGCTCCTGCCCTTCATGCCAGACCGGGTCCGAACCGACAGCGCCGGGGACCACGGTGGTGGCCGGTCTTTGACCGCAGACAGCAAGGGGCAGCAGGCAAAGGAGCAGCGCTGCCCACGACCGGTGGTGCTGTAGACGATTCACGTTGAGGCTCCTTTGAGGAAAGGAAGTGGGACCGTGCTGCCCGGCCAGAGGTCCATGCCGAACCGCAAGCAGATTTGCATGGCTTTCAAAAGTAAGAGAGCGGAGTCGATCCTGCGGCGCTTCGCCGTCGGGCAAACCATATCCGAGACGTGCGACGCGTGTCAATAGAAGTGCGATTTCCCTATTGATATGACGTCGGCGCAGCGAAAGCAGGGATCGTTGTTCCGTATCATCGCGGCGGCGTAAGGCAGCATCTCAGGCATCGAGACGCCTGCCGTGAGCCGTCGCTTTGCAGTGGTGTGTTCCGGAGGTAGAACCATCTCTTCCCATTGTGAAATACATCCTCTATTGACAAGCGTCGCTGCGATTCGATACCGTCCGGGTGGTCGTCTCAAGAGGGCTTACTCCCCGGTACTGTCAATCTTTCGGAGGCTTCTGTGCAGGACAAATACTCCCGCAGGCGCTGGTGCCACCTGGCCGGCGGCTTCTGCAGCGTCGTTACCTTCTGCCTGCTTTTGCTGCCCGGATCTTTACCCGCCCAAACCGCCGGCGACGGCACGCTGCAGGGCACCGTCACCGATTCCAGCGGCGCCGTGATTGCGGGCGCCACGGTCGCCGCCATCAACAAAGCAACCGGTGTGCAAACCGTGCGCACGTCCTCCAGCGCCGGCTTCTTCAGCATCGCCCCGCTGCCTCCGGGGACCTATTCCCTGAAAGTAACGGCGCGGGGATTTCAAACGCTGATGCAGGACAACGTCGCGGTCGACGCCCTGCAGATTCGATCCTTCAATCCGGTGCTGAAAGTGGGGGCCGAGACGCAGACAGTCACGGTGACCGCGGCGCCTCCCGTTCTCGATACGGCGGATGCGACGCTCGGCCTGACGATGGAGAACCAGACCTATTCCAACCTGCCTATCCAGCTCAATAACGCGCAGCGCGACCCGACTGCATTTGCAACGCTCACTCCAGGTGCTCAGGGCGGATCGCGGCTGCCCGTTATTGGCGGAACGGGAAATTATCTCGGCCAGCTCTACCTGGAGGGAATGCCCGCAGAGACGATCAGCCAGCAGGGAGACAACCGGCTCGTCTCACAGAACGTCGACCTCGACGCCGTCAATCAGTTCCAGGTCCTGACCAGTACGCCGCCCGCCGAATACATGGGGGCTGGCGCCGAGAACTTTACGATGAAGTCCGGCGGCCTGCGCTATCATGGCCAGGTTTCCGACTTTGTGCGGAACACTGCGTTCGACTCGTGGGCCTTTACCGCAAAAGCAGCCACGACGAAAAATGCTCTCGGGCAAACCGTCCCCGCCCCCAAACCGGCCGAGCATCAGAACGAGGTTTCCGCAACTTTCGGCGGCAAAGTTCCCTTCACCCATGGCAAGCTTTTCTTCTTCGCCGCCTACGATCAGTACTACGAGCGTCTGGGCGCCAACTATTCTTTGCAAACCATCCCCACCCAACTGATGCGCACCGGCGACTTTACTGAGCTCAATGGTGCGGTCGGTGGGGGCGGCGAGTCGGGGACCGGCTCCGCTAATCCGGCGGTCATTTTCGACCCTACCACCAACAGCTGCGTCGGCAGCATCTGCAGCAGGGCTCCATTTCAGGCGATGAAGAACGGAGTCCTGACCAACAACGTGATCTCCTCGGGCGAGATATCTCCCATCGCGCAGAAGATGGAGTCCTTTCTGCCGGCGCCCACCGATTCCAGCGTAATTGTGAACAACTATCTGGGCGGCGTGCAGAAGGGCTATAACAACCACCTGGTCGACTGGCGCGTCGATTACGACCTCAGCCCCAGGAATCGACTGTCGAGCGTGGGCGCGATGGGCACGGTCAATTACCTCAATAACTACGCGGCGCCGTTCATCCCCGGACCGTATATTGGCGGCGATCTTGCCAATATCTACCCGAAAGACTACATCGTCGGCGATACTTACACGATCACGCCGAATCTGGTCAACCAGGTGAAATTCTCCTACACGCGGTTCTACCAGAACATTCATAACCCAACCCAGGGCGTGACGGCGTGGGAGGCAGGGACGATGGGCATCACCAACCTGCCGCCCAATGGAGCCCAGTCCGCGCAGGAATTTCCCGAAGAGTCCTTCGGCACCACAACACGCTTCGGCAACGTGCAAAGCAACTGGACAGGCTATGGCAACTCTGTCTCGACACAGATCACCATTCCCAACAATTACGCGCTCACTGACAATGTACAGTGGGTCAAAGGCAGGCATTCGATGACCTTCGGCCTGACTTATCAGTGGCAGGAAATCAACAATGCCAATCCCGCCACTTACACGGGCGTGCTGCAGTTGCCTTTCAATGCCAACTCCACGGCAAACTTTGCCGCTAACTCCAATTCGATCAGCACCACGACCACCGGGTACTCCTACGCAAGTTTTCTTCTGGGTGCGGTGGGTGGAACGCCGTCAATCGGCTTGCAGCCGGTGAGCGAGCTGGGCGGCCGTTATCATGCCATTTCGCCGTATTTCCAGGACAGCTATAAGCTCTCCCGGACAATCACTCTCGATCTGGGACTGCGATGGGATTATCTGCCTCCCTTCCACGAGGTCAAGAACCGCTGGACTTTCCTGAATCCAGGCCTGACGAACGGAATTACCGGCACTCCGGGCGAACTGCAGTTCGCGGGAAACTACGGCGGATCCGGGGTAAGCTGCGAGTGCGCCACGCCCGTAAAGACCTGGTGGAAGAACTGGGGTCCGCGCGTCGGCGCGGCCTGGGCAATCAACGACAAGACTGTCGCACGCGCGGGATACGCCCTGGTCTTCACGCAGGCCGGAGGCGTCGGTGGGCGTGGTGGAGCTTATAACGGCACCGGACAAACAGGTTTCAACGTGACGGCGATCGGCCCGACAGAGGCAACCACGGGCGCGGCCGCAGCGCCTTCCTTCTACCTGAACAACAGTGCCTACTTTTCTTCTATCGGCCTGGCGAACACTTCCCTCTTCGGTCCCGGCTTCAGTTACCCGGCTGCCCCGACGCCGGACGCAGCTGCACAGACGCTCAATACGGGGTTCTATGTGAATCCAGCTACGGGAAAATTCATGAGCGCCAGCAGCGTCTCCTACGCCGATCCCTACTACTCGGGGCGCGCTCCGGAATTGAGTATGTATAACGCAGGCATCGAACGCGGCATCACGCCAAACATGACCGTAGCGGTGAATTACGTGGGGAACGAGAGCCACTTCATCGTGGACTCCGGCGTTCTGCCCAGCGGATCGAGCGCCAATCCGCGCGGCTACTGGACCAACGAGCTGAACCCGACTTATCTTGCAGCTCTCGGCTCAGTCGCCGACAGCACTGGAACCAAGCCGCTGCTCGTCTCTCCCGCCACCCCCGCCAACGTCGCGATTCTGCAGTCCAAATTCCCCAACTTTCAGGCTCCATCCTATTTTGTGAACGCGGCCGGAGTGAGCAGCGCAGCCACGATTCAGCAGATGCTCGTCGCCTTCCCTCAATACAGCGGCGTCAGCGACACCTGGGGCAATGTTGAGAACTACAGTTACAATTCGCTGCAACTGACCCTTCAGCAGCGGCTCAGCCGGGGACTGACCTTCAACGTCAACTACACGTACGCGAAGAATATTGGCGACGACGGTACTTTTCGCGCCGGCTTTCCTATTCCCGCCGGCGCTCTCTCCGGCGGCGCGCACAGCTACACCGCAGACCGTATCGATCGCTCGTGGACCGTAATTTCGCTGCCGCAAACACTTCATGCTTACGGGGTCTATCGGCTTCCCTTCGGCAAAGGGCACATCGGCAACGATTCGCGTCTGGTGAACTGGCTTGCCGGCGGCTGGCAGTTCTCCTCCATTTACACGTACGCGTCCGGCTCACCGATGGCCGTGATCACGAGCGGCTGTACGGGGGCGGTCGGGGAGTGCATGCCCGACCTGAACGCCGCCTCGCCCGACTACGCTCACCACAATGCCCGCGTCAATGGCAGCTTCGGCAAGGGACCGAACGGCTATCAGGCGGCCAATCTGGGGCATGTCCAATATGTCGACCCTGGCGCCTTTGCCCAGCCTGCGAACATCTCTACGGTCAGCACTCCGCAATACCTCATCGGGAATGCACCGCGGACCAAGCCGCTGAATCTCAACAATCCTGGCACCTGGGATCTCGACGGCGGGCTGCGCCGCACCTTCCCGATTCACGAAAACCTCGCATTCGTTTTTGAGGCCGATTGTCTCAACACATGGAATCACGTGACCTTCAACGGTCCGAACGTGAGCTGGTCGCAGGGATCGACGTCCTTCGGTACGGTCGGCGGCGTTGCGAACGCGCCGCGCGACTGGCAGTTTGCGGGGCACATCGACTTCTGACCCGACGCACC
>DATJNE010000126.1:0-16674 GCA_035508305.1 Acidobacteriaceae bacterium
CACGGGCCGCAAACGGCGAGTCACGAGGTAAGTACTTTGGAATCTGATGCAAAGGCGGCTTGCACTTTGGAATGAAATACTTGCGCGGTACCCGAATGCGACCCCCACCCGATGAATTTGATTCCACAATAGATACCCGTATCCATTCTGGAATCAAATTCGTACGGTCGGCTCGGAAAACGCCGGCCCAGTGGAATCAAATACATCGGCGCCATCACCCCCTGGGGAAGGGGGGGGAGGGGGGGAGGGGGGCCGCGGGAGACGGGGGTGCCTGCGCCGATCAGCTCCAGTCGATCTCGCGCAACCGGGTCGTCGCCTCCTGGATCGCGCGGCTGAGCCGGAGAATGTCGTCCGGCCTGCCCGTGCGCTCGGCCCGTTCGAGGTCGATGCGCAGCTGGCGCTGCCGGTGTTCGATCGCCTGGCGGCGCAGAGCGAGGATGGCCGCGTCCACCGCTTCGGTGTCGGGCTCCGCGTCGTGAATGGAGAGGAAGAGCTCGGCCAGCATCTGGCGCTGCGCCGGGTCGGCGAGCGAAGTGAGCGGGTCGGCGCCGTCGGGGCGGTTGCGCAGCTGCTCGACCATGCTGCGGACATCGGCGCGCAGAGCGGCAAGCTCCTCGGCGTGCTGGTGCCAGGCCCCTTCGGCGACCAGCCAGACCTCGCTCGAGCGCGGCCCGGAAAAGGCCTGGAGCAGGATGCGCTCGGCGTGCGTGAGCGGGAAGCTCTGCGCGGGAAGCGAGTCGCGCCGGCGGGCGGCGGCGTCCTTCAGCTCGGCCCGCACCAGCGCGGAGTCGATGCCCAGAGCCTGAGCGGCGTCGATGGCGAAGGCGTCGCGCGCGATGCGGCTGGGGATGCGGCGGATGTGCGGCAGCAGGAAGTTCAGCGCGTCGGCTTTGGATTTGGGGTCGCGCGCCGGGAAGAGCTGGCGCGCTCGTTCGACAAGATAGTCCTGAAACGACGGTGAGGCGCGAAGCGCGTCGACGTAAGCCCGCGCGCCCCGCTCTCGAACGTAGCGATCGGGGTCGAGCCCGCCTTCGAGCGTGAGGACGCGAACCTCGAAGCCCTCTTCCGTCAGCAGCGCGATGGATTTCTCCGCGGCATTGGCGCCGGCCGTATCGGGGTCGAAGTTGACGATGACGCGGGTGGCGTAGCGGCGCAGCAGGCGAACCTGGGATTCGGTGAACGCCGTCCCGCTGGTCGCGATGACGTTCGGGATACCGGCGAGGAAGACGGAGATGCAGTCCATCTGGCCCTCGACCAGGATCGCTCCGCCGTCCTGGCGGATCGCCTGGCGCGCCTTATCGAGATTGAAGAGGACCTGGCTTTTCGAATAGAGCGCCGTCTCGGGCGAGTTCAGGTACTTGGGTCCGGCTTTCTCCCCGGTTTCGAGCGTGCGCGCCGTGAAGGCGATCACGCGGCCGGCCTCGTTGGCGATGGGAAACATGATGCGCTTGCGGAAGCGCGCGTACATGGGGCCGCCCCGGCGAGCCGCCTCGCTCGGGGCCGCGTTGCGGGCTCCGTCTTCCTGGTCTTTCCACGCGAAGAGGCCAGAGGCGCGGAGCGTGTCGGCGTCGGCGAGGGATTGCAGGCGCTCGCCCAGCGCGCGGAACGAGTCCGGCGCATAGCCGATGCGAAATTTGGCGATGCCGTCGGAAGACAAGCCGCGACCGCTGAGGTATTCGCGCGCCAGCGCGCCCTCCGGAGAACGGAGCTGCTCCTCGAACCAGGCCGTCGCAGCCTCGTGGAGTTCGAGGAGCTTGCCCCGCTGGCGATGCTCGGCGGCTTCTTCGGGGGTGGAGAATTCGCGCTTTGGCAGCGGGATCCCGCACTTCTGCGCGACGGTGCGGACAGCCTCGCCGAAGCCGACGTTCTCGATTTTCTGGATGAAGGTGAAGACATCACCGTGTTCGTGACAGCCGAAGCAGTTGAAGAACTGGCGGCCGGCGTGAACCGAAAAGGAGGGGGTCTTCTCCTTGTGGAAGGGGCAGAGACCGGTGTAGTTCTGGGCCCCGGCTTTTTTCAGGCGCACGTAGTCGCCAATGATTTTGACGATGTCGGCTTGCTCTTTGACGGATTGGGCGAAGTCGGAGGCCACAGGCGCGGGGTTCGGGTCTAGGGTACAGCGGGGAGACAGAGGATAACCGGTCGGGCCAAGGTCGGTTGGGGGAGAGGCGCCGAAAAATGCGGCCTCCCGTCATGCTTCGTTCTGGCCGTGGGGTCGCGGTACCCCATTTGCACCGGTGACGGGGCGATTTGAGGCTGAGACGCCGGGCGAATGAAACAATTTGAGGTTTTCCACATCTAAAACAGCCAGGATCCTGTCCCAACGAGAGGACGCGAAGCGGCCTGAACTGACCCGAAACATCAGAATTTGGTGGATTTAGGTTGGTTTTGTGCTATTCTGGACATCCCGGGGAGACGTGCGCCCAATACCTGGCGGCCTATGAGCCGCAACGGGTTTAGCCTCTTATGGCCATAACCGCACCTCGACCCCTCCAGGTGAGACAGATCCAAAATTCACGCGAGGGGACCAATCCGCTTGCCGATTGACGACAAATACGAAGCAGACATTCAGAAGCTGATCGATGCGGGGAAGGAGAAGGGCTACCTGACCTACAACGAGGTCAACGACCTTCTTCCGGGCGACATGAATTCGCCCGACGATCTCGACGATCTGATTACAACCATTGGAACGCAGGGCATCGACATCCTCGAAGGCGGACCGAAGATCGGGCCGGGTGGAGAGCGAGACGAGTTCGAGCCGGAAGAAGGCGAAGACGTTGAGCTGGACCTGACGCCGGGCACGCTGGAGAAGACGAACGATCCGGTGCGCATGTATCTGCGCGAGATGGGCACGGTGCCGCTGCTCACCCGCGAAGGAGAAGTGGAGATTGCGCGGCGCATCGAACGCGGGCAGCTGCGCGTGCTGAAGGCAATTTCGCGATCGCCGGTGGTGATTCGCGAGGTGGTGGCGCTGGGCGAGGACCTGAAGCGCGGTGTCCGCAATATCAAGGAAATCGTCATCTTCGACGATGAGGAACTGACCGAGGAAGTAGTGCAGTCGCGGGTGCGTGCGACGGTGAACAAAGTCGACACGCTGGTGAAACACCAGAAGAGGGCGCAGCAGCTGGAAGAGAAGCTCGAAGGCGTCAACCAGAAGGCGAAGCCACGCGAGCATCGGCGGCTCCGCTGGAGCATTGCGCGGGAGAAGGTGCTGGTGTCGCGGATCGTGCGCGAGCTGAAGTACACCAACCTCGAGCGCAAGCGGCTGCTGGACAAGGTCAACAAAACGGTCGAGGCGATGAGGACGCTCGAGCGGCAGATTCGCTCTCTCGATACAAAGTGGGAGCAGAGCCGCAGCGAGGAACTGAAGAAGGAATACCGGCGGCAGCAGAAGAACTGCAAGACCGACCTGGAAAAGCTGGAAGAAGAAGCGGGCGTCACGATTGCGGAGCTGAAGCGCACGCAGCGGGAGATGATCCAGGGCGACATGGACGCCGAGCAGGCGAAGCGGGAGCTGATTGAAGCGAACCTGCGCCTGGTGGTGTCGATCGCGAAGAAGTATACGAATCGCGGACTGCAGTTCCTCGACCTGATTCAGGAGGGCAACATCGGCCTGATGAAGGCGGTGGATAAGTTTGAGTACCGCCGTGGTTACAAATTCTCGACGTATGCAACGTGGTGGATCCGGCAGGCGATCACCCGCGCCATTGCGGATCAGGCGAGGACCATCCGCATCCCGGTGCACATGATCGAAACCATCAACAAGCTGATCCGGACGTCGCGCCAGCTGGTGCAGGAACTGGGGCGCGAACCGACCTCAGAAGAGATCGCGAAACGGATGGACATTCCCGTGGCGAAGGTGCGCAAGGTGCTGAAGATCGCGCAGGAGCCGATTTCGCTGGAAACGCCGATCGGCGAAGAGGAGGATTCGCATCTGGGAGACTTCATCGAAGACCGGCAGGCGGTATCGCCATCGGATGCCGTGATCAGCGTGAACCTGAAGGAATACACTTCACAGGTGCTGCGCACGCTCACGCCGCGCGAAGAGCGCGTGGTGAAAATGCGGTTCGGTCTGGAGGACGGTTCGGAGCACACCCTGGAAGAGGTGGGTCAGAGCTTCCAGGTGACGCGCGAGCGTATCCGGCAGATCGAGGCGAAGGCGTTACGGAAGCTGCGGCATCCGTCCCGCTCGCGGAAGCTGCGGGCCTTTGTAGATACGGTGCACGACTGAAGACACGCAACAGGGAACAGAACAAAGGCCGCTCCGACAGAGCGGCCCTTTTGTTTGGTGCGCAGGCGGAGGACCAGGGCTGGGGAGCCGGCTCAGGTTCCGCGAGCGAAGGCATGCGGGAAGAATTCTTACTGAAGTCATGACACGAAGCAGGCATTCCCGTGAACGATGCTCGCAGGTAGCATGGGCGAGTTCGTTCGGACTGCAGTTCTTTTTTTGAGAGATTCCCGTTCGGCGTGGAGTCCTCTTTTTTCTGCTTTGGACAACAACGAATCTATTTCCATCTCCGATACCCGCCGTGAACCTGTTTCTATCGCGGAGGCACCCAGACGCACAGGCAGCGGCATTCGCCCGCGAAACTGGCGTGGCGGCTGTCTGCGCGGGCTGCTGTGGGCCGTGCTGTTCGAGGCGGCTGCGGTGTCGATGCTGGTCTTTCTGATCTACGAATGGCACGCCCTGCGCCCGTAGCGCGAAGCCCTCACTGCACGGTCAGAGTCACCTGGACGCTGTGAGCGATGTTGGCCATGGTTCCGGTAATTGTCAGGGTGTAGGTGCCGGAAGGCGTGGCGGTGGTGCCGCTGCCGGATCCGCCGGTTCCACCGCTACCGCCCCCGCCATTGCCGCTTCCTCCCGAGCTGTTGACACCGCAGCCGGTGAGGACCAGGACCACAGCCAGAAGCAGCAGCTTCACCGAGGGCGGGGGACGCAGCGCAACGCCGCGGCGGAGACTGCAGAGGCCAAGAGGCAGCACGAGGCTGAACAGAGGAAGCCATGACTGTGGGTTGCGCAGGGAGGCGCTCGGGTTTGGGTGAAGTGCTGCTGCGGTCGAGACGCCAGTGGCGATCGACACGGTGACGCTGGAGGTGTTGGCGCTGCTGATGGCGACGACCGCCGGGTTCAGGGAGCAGGTTGCATTCTGCGGAACTCCGGCGCAGGCGAGGGCGACGGTGCCGGATGTTCCGCCGAGACCCTGCAATTGCAGCGCGAAGGTGGGAGTCTGGCCGCTGTTGACAATGGCGCTCGATGGTCCGCTGACCCCAAGGAGAAAGTCCTCGCCCGCTCCGGAAAGGGAAATGACCAGGGGCTTCGTGAGATTGGCCGTGGAAATGGTAAGCGTTCCGGATATGGCTCCGGCGCTGGACGGGGTGAAGGTGAGGCCGAGCTGACAGCTGGATCCGACGGTAAGGGTCGCGGAGCAGTTGTTGGTCGCAAGAGCGAACCCGGACGTGATGGTGACGGCGAGACTGGTGAGATCGTAACCACCGCTGTTGGAAACGGTGACGGTTTGCGGGCCGCCGGTGGCGCCAATGGCGAGTCCGCCGAAATTGATCGACGCGGGGAGGGCTGACGCTCCAGGGGGCGCAACGCCGCTGCCGGAGAGGGTTACCGTCTGCTTACGGAGAGCATCTGTCACTGTGACGGTTCCGGATTCCACGGCGGCGACGGTGGGCACGAAGGCGACAGAGATGGTGCAGGACGATTGGGGTGCGAGGGTCTGGGCGCAGTTGTTGACGACGGTGAAATCGCCGGTGGAGACGACAGCAATGTTGGTGAGGGGCTGATCACCGGCGTTGGCGAGGGTGAGCAGGTGCGCGCCGCTGACCGTGCCGACCTGTTGGGGCGGGAAGCTGAGCGAGGCGGGGGAAAGCGTGTCCGTGGCGGGGTTTTGGCCGGTCCCCGACAGCGGGGCAGTTTGCGTGCCAACGGAGTCCATGACGGTAAGCACGCCGGCGCTCGTGCCGGACACGGTGGGAGCGAACACGATGCCGAGGGTGCAGGAGTAATTGCCGGCAAGCGAGGCGCCGCAGGTATTGGCGGTGATGGAGAAGTCGCCGGTGACGGTTTCGCTGGCGAGAGTGGCGGCGATGTCGCCGGTGTTGGCGATGGTCACGTATTGCGGCGAGGATTTCGAACCTACGGTGGTACCGCTGAAGGTGAGCGAGGACGGGGTGAGGACGACAGAGGCGGGAGCGAGGCCGGTGCCGGAGAGTGGCACGGTGAGCTGGCCGCCCGCGAAATTGCCATACACGGTGAGGAGGCCGGTTTCGGGTCCGCTTTGGGAGGGAGTAAAGGTGACTGAGATCTGGCACGCGGCCTGGACGGGGAGAGATTCATCGGCGCAGTTGTCGGTTTCGGCGAAATCGCCGCTGATCGCGAGGCTGGTGATATTGAGATTGAAGGGACCGTTATCCGTGAGGGTGACGGTTTGGGCAGCGCTGGTGGTCTGTTGCTGCTGCGGCGCGAAGGTGAGCGACGCGGGCTCGGCGCTGGCTGCGGTGGGGGTGATGCCTGCCGTTGCCAGATCGACCTGCCAGATGCCGCGGCCCCAGGTGGCCGCTCGCAGGGTCTGCGTGGCGCCTTCGTTGTAGGCACTGAGAGCGACAACCGGCGACGTCGGCAGACCGCTTCCGTAGAGGGTCCAGCAGGGGGTTGACGCCTGGGCGCAGTTGCTGACCTTATGGGTGATGTAGACACCGGCATCGGTCGCGAGATAGACGGTGTTAGCGTCATTGGGATCGACGAGGATGGCGTTGGCGGGGATGGCGGGCAGGTTGGAGCTGAGATTGGTCCAGTGAGCCCCGGCGTCGGTGGAACGGTAAACCACAGGGTCATAGTTGCTGGTGCCCGAGACGCCCTGAACGGTAACGTAGACCGTTTGCCCCGTGCTGTCGTGCGGGTCGGCGTAGAGGCCGGAGATGGGGTATCCGGCGGGATTGAAGACGTTGCCGGCGCCGGCATTGGTGAGGGGTGAGTTGTAGCGATCCAGCCAGGTGGTATTCGCGGAGGACGAGGCATTGTTGACGATAGCGGTGAGGACGTGGCCGGGGACGAGGCCTCCGCCGTCGAGAACGCCTGCCATGCCGGCGTAGATCTGCTCGGATCCGTTGCCCGCGTTGGGTCCCGTAGTGATCGGGGCGGCGGCAAGGGAGCGTATCTCGGCGTTGCCGTCGCAGTACGAGCCCTGGACCTGGTCGAGCATCGTGCTGAGCAGGTTTTGCTGGCTCCAGCCAACGCCGGTGGCTGGGCCACGCCAGACACGGCAGGTGCCGAGGATCATGTTGGCGGTGTTCCCGGGATCGAGGAGCCAGGGCGCGGCGACGGGCTGGAAGTCGTTATCGACCTGGGACTCGCCGACCGCAATGTTGCCGAAGGCGGTGGTATCGCAGGCAGTGCCGGCGGTGCAGCGATTGATGGCGACGCCGGCTTCGGAGGTGGCGTACCAGAGCTGAGAGTCGGCGGGATCGATGGCAACAACGTCGCCTTCGCCGTCGAGCACCTGGTTCCAGGGGGTGGAAGGGTTCGCAACCGGATCGGAGGCGGGGGCTGCGCTGCCAAGGGGGCCAAGCGCAGCGAGCCACGTAGAGGGATTGCCGGGATCTTCGGCCAGCGACGGAACCTGGGCCAGCGAACCAAGGCCGCCGTTGAGATTCTGGAAGTGCGTGGCGTCGTCGGGGGAGCAGACGGGTTTTTGTTGGTTGACTCCATCGCTGGTGCGCCATAGTCCGGCATCGTTGGCGAAGTAAAGCAGCCCGCTGGACGCGAAGGTGGATTCGACGGCGTGTTGTCCGGGGGAGACTTGGGCGGCAGCGCAGGTTTGGGTATTGGTCGTGTTGCGCCAGGCGCAGCTGTTGGCGAGGCTGCAGCGCCAAATGTCCTGGAGGCCGACGAAGAGCAGTGTGTCCTGCTGCGAAGGGATGGCGGCGAGCCAGAGGGCCGCGTCCGCCTGGGCGAGGGTGCCGCTGCCGGAAGGCGATTGCAGGGGGCTGTCGGTGATCTGTGTCGCGAATTGGACGGTGGAACTGGAACACGCGCCGGAACTGAAGTGGCAACTATCCTGCCACAGGCCCTGATCGATGCTGTTGCTGTCGACGGTGAGGGCAAAAAGGTCGCCGGTGGAGGGCTGCACAGCGAGGGCTCCGCGAAAGAGGGGGCAGGCCGCCGAACCGGTGAAGCCGGGGTTGGTGGGACACATCGTCAGCGTGAGGCTGGCGCCGGGCTGATTGGCGAGACGCGTCCAGGTGATGCCGTCCGGCGATTCATAGTAGCCGTGATAGCGCACCGCTGCGTAAAAACGCTGGCGGACGGGATTCCAGACGACGGCCGTGGCGGAATTGCCCAGCCGGCCGGGGTACTGCTGGCCCTGTATGACCTGGGTGCCGTCTTCGATAGTGGCCAGACTCCAGGTGACACCAGCATCCTGCGAATAGTACAACCCGACGGTGTTCAGCTGGCTGAGCGAACCAATCACGGTGGTGAGGTTCCCCGGCTCGGCCAGGGCGGCAACGACCAGACTGGGGGTGGTGGTGCTCCAGGCAAAGCCAGTGACAGCGCTGCCGATGAGGTTATACCGCAGACCGACGGAGTCGACAACGGTAGCGTTGATGAGCGTCCAGGTGTTGCCGTTGTCGGGGGAGCGGAGGAGCCCGGCGCCATACCAGGAGCCGAATCCCGCGTTGGGATTGCCAGTCCCGGCGAGGATGACTCCGGTGCCGCCGGGCTGGACCGAGACCGCGCCGATGCTGAGGGAGGTGAGTTGACCGGCCGGCCAGACACCCAGGGTGTCGGTAAGCGGAGCAAAGGTGACGGTAGCGGGGCTCGCGGCGGCATTGGTGGATTTCCAGACGCCTCCGCCGCTGGTGCCGAGGTAGAGGGTGTTGCCGGTCAGGTCGGAAGGATCGGCGGCGAGACTGAGAATCTGGCCCGCGACGAGATTCCACGAGGCCGTGCTGATCTGAAGGGGGCCGATGGGCTGCCAGGTCGTGTCGGGGGGCGGAATGACATCAGGAACAGGGCGGGCAGGGGCGGATGTGGATACAGACGGCGTCGTCTGCGCGAGCACTGAGGACAGAGGGGTGAGGGCGGCACCGAGGATGGCGGCCAGGACAAAGGGGGAGAGAAGAGCCGAGTAAATGGTGCGGTGGCCGGTTGTCGTCAGAACGCCGGTCGACGAGCACCGGGGGGCCAGGGAGGCCCCCCGTCCGAGCCAGGGCGGCACTGTGTCGATCTGCACCGATGGTCACCACGCCGGCGGCAGGCCCCGTGGCGCACGACTTACACTCCGGGTTGCTGCCACGCGATGCGTTCATTATTCGAGGCTTGGCGGCAGGAATGGCACGTTACTTTCGTCAAGCGGGGGTACCGGTAGTACTGTGAGCGAACCAGAGCGGGAAAGGGTACAGCGAAGGGGCGGCGGGAGGTAGCCAGCTGGTTAACGGATGTTCGCTGGCCGGACGCTGTGCGAGGAAGGAAAGCGCTGCCGTGGCCTAGATTTCCGGGTTGAGTCCGGCGGGGAAAATGCCTCGCGAGGCCATGGCCCGGGCCGTCGAAGCAGGCGGCACTTTCTCCATGCGGAGACGTGCGGCATTTTCGTACTGGATTATGGTTTCGGCCGATTCCGCCAGTGCCGCATCGTTCGAGAAAAGGCAGGCGCTGGCCGTGCGCCACAGCACCTTCAGATCGCTGCCGAAGGTGGCGTTGCGCATGTAGTCGAGATCGAGATGCGCCTTCGCCGGTTTCACGAAGAGCTCATAGAAGGCCTCCAGCTGGTCTTCGGGAATCTCGGAGAGGAACTCCTCTTCATTGCGGAAGGCCAGGGTCGCGACACCGGTAATGCCGGGCCGACAGTCGAGCAAGAGAGCCTCATGATGGGGCAGCTTGGGACGGGGTCCGACCAGGGACATGTCGCCGCGAAACACATTCCAGAACTGGGGCAGCTCATCGAGCTTGTAACGGCGCAGCAGGGCGCCCACCGGGGTAATGCGGATATCGCCGCTGACGGTGATGGAGGAGTTGTTGCCCTTTTTGGGGCACATGGAACGAAACTTATAGAGAGTGAATTCGCGGCCCTGGCGGCCCATGCGGCGTTGACGGAAGAGCACGGGACCGTCAGACCCCCAGCCCACGAGAAAGGCAGCAACGAGCATGAGCGGCGCAAAGGCGATAAGGGCAACCGATGCGACGAAGACATCGAGGACGCGCCTCAGGGACGAAAGGGCCCACGGACTCGCGTTGACGATAGCCATCGGGCGGATAGCGACCGTATGCGACGTTTCGCTGCGAGGAGCAGAAGTCTTCTGGTTTCGGTTCATGGAACCGGGAAAAGAAGGCCCTTCTGTCCGGTCAGCAGCATCCGGAGGAAAAACATTATCCAATGAAAGCGAGCTCATTCCACCCATCACAACGGCTTTGGCATTCTGACGTTCGCAAATCCTAAGGAAGTACAGATCAGCGTTTCCGGCGGGCTGATTAGCTGCAGTATGTTGAATTATGTCTTGTTACTAAACTGTAACCGAGAGTGTTTCGTGTTTCTCGGTGCAGTATACAGTGGAAGCCAATCGATCAAGGATCAAAAATGTCCCAGCGGGAACGAATGTCACGCAAGGATCATTACGACAATAACCGTGCCAAAATGGGAGGGACAATCCCCCAAAGGTATACAGGGATGGTGACCCGGGGGCAGCATGCTAGACTGTGGTCACAGGCAAATTTCTCGCTCGTATCAATGAAACGAATCGCTTTGCGACGCGACCCGTGCCTCCTTTCCTTCGTGTGCATTCCCCTCGCATGAAAAGACGCCTCCCATGGTTTGTGGTTGCGTTGTGCCTCGCCGCGGCACTGCGCATTGGCGGGCAGGAAATCCCCGGCGGTTCGCAGAGTCAGCCGGAGACTCCCGACTGTGCAGACCCGCTCCTGGCGAATTCGTCACAATGCACCCAGCAGAGTCAGGGCCAAATGCCCCTGACTCCCCGGAACTCGCCTTCTTTGGGGGGGCAGACCAGCCAGTCACCGTTCTTCGACTACCGGGATCTGGAGAATCCAAATCGGCAACAGCAGCCCGGGATACGGACGACGCCCCTGGAAACGCTGCCTCCCGAGGCCCTGACCGAGTTCCAGAAGTTCATCGCTTCGACGACCGGGCAGGTTTTGCCGATCTACGGAGCCGACCTGTTCCGGAGGGTGCCTTCAACCTTCGCACCTCTGGATATGGTGCCTGTGCCCCCCGAATACGTTATCGGCCCGGGCGACGAACTCCGCATCCGTGTCTGGGGACAGGTCAACTTCAGCGCCAACGTGCGGGTGGACCGGGCCGGCGACGTCTATGTTCCGCAGGTGGGGGATGTGCACGTGGCTGGTATTCCGTTTTCCGAACTGGACGGACACCTGCGGTCGGCCATCGGAAGGGTTTTCAGGAACTTCGATCTCACGGCGGATATCGGAGAGATTCGCGCGATCCAGGTCTACCTGGCCGGCGAAGCGAGGCGGCCGGGCATGTACACGGTCAGTTCCCTGAGCACCCTGGTCGATGCCCTCTTTGAGGGGGGAGGACCTTCGGCGGAAGGCTCGTTCCGCCACATCCTCCTGCGGCGCGGCGGGACGCAGGTGACGGACTTCGATCTGTACGCACTCCTTGTACACGGGGACAAGTCGAAAGATGTGCCGCTGCAGAACGGCGACGTGATCTTCATCCCCCCGGCGGGACCGCAGGTGGCGATGACAGGCAGCGTGCGGTCGCCGGCGATCTATGAGTTGCGCCAGGGTGAGACGCTGGCCGACGCCGTCGCGGATGCGGGCGGCGTCTCGGTGGTGGCGGCGCAGGCGCGGGTTTCGATCGAGCGTACGGATGAACATCGCGACCGGTACGCCATGGAGGTCGCCTGGGATCAGGCTGGGCTGGCAACTCCGCTGGCCGACGGCGACCTGGTGCGGGTCTTCTCGATCATTCCCCGTTATCAGAAGACCGTGACCCTGCGCGGGAACGTCGCCAATCCGGGGCGGTTTGCATGGCACGCGGGAATGCACGTGAGCGATCTGATCCCGGACAAGGATTCGCTGGTTACGCGCAACTACTGGTGGAAGCGCGCGCAGATGGGGCTGCCAGGGGCGGAGTTCGAGCCGCTGGCGCAGTTCCCGAATCTGCGGCAGCCAACGACTCCGACCCAGTTGCCGGAGCGACGGCTGATTGAGCCTTCGGTGAACAACCAGACCTCGAATGCCGCGAACGCGTCGATGGGGCAGGCCGAGGAGACCGATCAGAATTATCCCGCGGATCAGAACAGTTCCATTGGCCCCAATGGTAGCCAGGCCATGACCGGCCAGGCCGGCATTCTTGGGTCGCGGAATCTTTCGGCGGCACAGCGTGCCGGGAGCGCCTCTCTGGCTTCAGAGCAGCCCGGATATGCAACATCTTTTCCGACGAAAAACCACACGGAAATCGGACCAGTCGCGCCCGAGATCGACTGGGACTACGCGGTGGTCGAGCGACTGGATCCGGCGACGCTGAAGACGACGCTGCTGCCCTTCGATCTGGGGAAGCTGGTTCTGAACCATGACGCGTCGCAGGATCTGGCGCTGGAGCCGGGCGACGTGGTCTCGATCTTTTCGCAGGGCGACATTCGGGTTCCCATCGCTCAGCAAACGAAGTTTGTATATCTGGAAGGCGAGTTCGTGCATGCGGGTGTCTACACCGTTCACCCGGGGGAGACGCTCCGGGATCTTATCCAGCGGGCGGGTGGATTCACGGCGAATGCATATCTGTTCGGTTCCGAATTCACGCGCGAATCGACGCGCGCCATCCAGCAGCGACGCATGGACGAGTATGTGCAGGGGCTCGAGATGCAGATGCAGCGCGGAAACCTGGCTCTGGCGTCGTCCGCTACAGCCGGGGCGCAGGACCTGGCCAACGGCGCAGCGGCGCAGACCAGCGAGCAGGAGCTGCTGGGAAGGTTGCGGCAGATGCGGGCGACGGGTCGTATCGTGCTGGAATTCCGGGCGGGAAGCAACGGTGTCGAGGCTCTGCCCGACATCGCGCTGGAAGATGGGGACCGCTTCGTGGTTCCTTCGGTTCCGGCGAGCATCAATGTGGTAGGAGCGGTGTACGACCAGAACTCATTCCTGTACGAGAATGGCCGTCGGGCAGGAACCTACCTGCATCTGGCGGGGGGACCGAATCGCGACGCAGACCGGAGGCATATGTTCATCATTCGCGCTGACGGGTCGGTGATCAGCAGGGATGCGGCGAACGGACTGTGGGGAAACCAGTTTGACAACCTGCGTATGAACCCAGGGGATACGATCGTGGTTCCGGACAAGACATTCAAACCGTCGGCTTTGCGCGGATTTATCGACTGGTCGCAGCTGTTCTCGCAGTTTGCGCTGGGCGCGGCCGCGTTGAGTGTCATCCAGTAGAAACAGCGAGCCGCACTTGTGAACCTGTAAGATAACGATGACGGGCTGTCCGCTGAAATCCGGCAGTTTTTGATGGCAACCGAAACCCATTACACCGATGTGCGGGAAACACCCGGTCTTCGCGCGCCCAGCGGAAGTCCGGCATCTGCGGGCGGGGATGAGATCTCGCTGCTCGATCTGCTGATCATCCTCGTCGAGCGCAGGCGGACGATCCTGTACGTCACGTTGGCCTTTGCGATCGGAGCGGTGGTCGTTTCCCTGCTCCTGCCCGTGTGGTATACGGCGGAGGTGACGCTGCTGCCTCCGCAGCAGAATTCCTCCCTGAGCTCGATGCTGGCCTCGCAGCTGGGGAGTCTGGGTTCGGTAGCAGCGCTGGCGGGTGGAAGCCTCGGGCTGAAGAATCCGAACGACGAGTACGTCGCCATGCTGCGGAGTCACACCGTCGAAGACGGTATGGTGGACGACTTCCACCTGGAGCAGGAATACCACAAGCGGCGGCTTTCCGATGCGCGCAAGGCCTTCGAGAAACACTCGACGGTAGATGGATCCGGCAAGGATGGCCTGATTCATATTTCGGTGGAGGCGCGCAATCCGGATCGCGCGGTCGAACTGGCGAATGGCTACGTCGAAGAGTACCGCAAGCTGTCGCAGAACATCGCCGTTACCGAGGCGCAACAGCGCGCGCTGTTTTTCCAGAAGCAGTTGGAACAGGCCAAGGACAATCTGGCGAACGCAGAAGTGGCACTGCAGCAGACGGAGCAGTCGACGGGACTGATCCAGCTGGACAGCCAGGCGCGGGCTCTGATTGAGTCGGCGGCGGGATTGCGCGCTCAGATCGCGGCGAAGGAAGTGCAGATCCAGGCGATGCAGACCTATGCGTCGGGCGGCAACGCGCAGCTCATCCAGGCGCAGCAGGAGCTGCAGGGCATGCAGGCGCAACTGGCGAAGCTGGGTGGCGCAGAGGACAATCCGAACGCTCTGATCGTGCCGAAAGGTAAACTCACCCAAGCCGGCGTGGCCTATGTGCGCAAGCTGCGCGACGTGAAATACTACGAGGCGATCTTCGACATCCTGGCCAAGCAGTTCGAGCTGGCGAAACTGGACGAGGCGAAGGAAGGCGCATTGATTCAGGTGGTGGATCCACCCATTCGTCCCGACAGGAAATCGTTTCCCAAACGATCCCTGATCGTGATCGTCTCGACGCTGGCCGGATTCTTCTTTGCAGTTCTGATCGCGCTGGGGCAGGCGGGTCTGGCGCGGCTGAAGGAGGATCCTCAGTCGAGCGGCAAGCTCGAGTTGCTGCGCCACGCCTGGAGGAGCAAACGCCCTTCGGGAATCTGAAGACAGGTTCGCTTCGCCCCCCCTGCGCCTTCTATTCAGGCAAACGGCTGGTACCCGTAATGGTGAACGGCGCAGAAACTCCGGACGCGCTGACGCCGCTTTCGGGGGAAGAGCCTCCCACGAAAATCCGATAACCGCCGGCGCGCACCGCGCGATGGCCGGCGCCGTCAACTTCGCTGAGTTCGCGGGGATCGAGATGGAAGCGCACGACGGCGCTTGCACGCGGGGCCAGACGCACACGCTCAAAACCTTCCAGACTGCGGAGCGGATAAACATTCCCGCCGGGTGGGATGAGATAGACCTCGGCAACTGCATCGCCGGCGCGCTCGCCGGTATTCGTCACGGTCACCGCGGCGACGAGAGGATCGCCCGCTGTTAGCGACCCGGAACTTAGTTTCAGGTTCGAGAACCTATAGGTTGTGTAGCTCAAGCCATAACCGAACGGGTAGAGTGCCTGACCTGTGAAGTAGCGGTAGGTGCGGTCCTTCATGCTGTAGTCGGTGAACGGCGGGAGCTGTGCGTCGGAAGCGTAGAAGGTGATGGGCAGGCGGCCGGACGGGTTCGCTTTGCCGGTAAGCACGTTGGCGATGGCTTCGCCACCCGCTTCGCCGGGATACCAGGTCTCGAGCAGCGCTGCAGCGTGCTGCTTTGACCAGCTCATGGCCACGGCGCTGCCGCTCATCAGGACCACGACGATGGGCTTTCCGGTGGCGGCGACGGCTTCGAGGAGATCCTTTTGGGTTTTGGGCAGGTCGATGTCGGTGCGATCTCCGCCGTCGAAGCCGGGGACGTGAACGGGCATCTCTTCGCCTTCGAGGTTGGGGGAGATGCCCACGAAGGCGAGGACCACGTCGGAGTTTCCGGCGGCCTGAACGGCTTCGTTGCGGAGAACGTCGGCGGGGGCGTGCCATTCGAGGGTGATGCCTGCGCCGAGGAGCTGCTTTTTAAATGTGTACTCGACGCGGATGGCGTGAGCGCGGGTGTCGGTGGCGTGGAGATCGATGGTCGGGTCGGGCTCGCCGCGGCGGTTGGCGGAAAGATGCTCGGCGCTGTCGTAAACCTCCTTGCCATCGAGCCAGAGGGCGTAGGTCTCATCGGTGCCGCAGCGGTAGCAGCGGCTGCGATGGAACCCGAGCTGGTAGTCGCCGGGTGCGGGTGGAGTGAAGACGCCGGTCCATCGGACGCTGTAGTTCTTCCGGTCGAGCTCGGGGACGGGAGCGGCGGCGTTCCAGTCGAAGTCGATTTGCCTGTCAATGCGGGTGATGTCGGGTTTGCCGGAGAAGTCGGGATTGGCGAAATACTCGCCTTTGAGCCCCTCTTTGCGGGAGCCGGCGGCAGGATGCAGTGCGGTGCGCGGGACGACGATGGGCAGAGCTTCGACGTGGTCCGATCCCTGGGCGTAGACGACGCTGGCCCTGCCACGAAATGCATCCTCGATGCCATCGACCGGCAATGAAGGGTGCGAAGGGATGGCGTTGTAGTTGCCTTCGATGGCGGCAAGCGAGGCGGCGTTGGGGCCGATGACGGCGATCTTTTTGAGGCGGGGTTTGAGCGGGAGTGTGCCGTCGTTTTTGAGGAGGACGATGGATTCTTCGGCGGTTTTAAGGGCGAGGGCGCGATGCTCGGGCGAGTCGACTTCGGAGAAGGGGATCTGCGCGTACTTCACTTCAGACCGTGGATCGAACATGCCGAGTTTGAAGCGCGCGGTGAAGAGGCGCTCGACAGCGGCGTCAATTTCGGATTCGGAGATGAGGTTTTGGTGGACGGCGTCGACGAGGGACTTGTACTCCTGGCCGCAGCTGGTGTCGGTGCCGGCTTTCACAGCGGTGGCGCTGGCGTGGGCTGCATCGGGCGAGTAGTGGTGTCCGGTGGCGGAGTAGAAGTCGGTGATGGCGGCGCAGTCGGAAGTGACGAAG
>DATJNE010000127.1:0-15272 GCA_035508305.1 Acidobacteriaceae bacterium
TCCACGGCCGCGCGTGCCAGAGAATCGCGCCGCTGATAAATGCCAGGAAAAAGCATGCCTGTGGCAATCCGCAATCCCGCGCCGCCCGCAATGCAGATGCTGGGCAGTTCCAGCGCTCCGTGCGCCGCCACAAAACTCCACAGGTCCAGCGCCATGCGCGCCTGCGCGCACGCCGTGCCGACCACCCCCAGCTGCAGTCCGTTGAAGAACAGCTCGTACAGCGTCCACAGCCCTGCGCTGATCCCCCCGGCAAACGTCGAAAACGCCACGCTGATGTTGTTCGTCATGATGCCGGTGGAGGCCTGCGGCTTCATGCTCACCAGGCTGTGCGTCCACATCTCGTGCTTCTCGATCGCCGCCACCAGCGTCGGCCCAAGCACCATCCGCTCGAAGGCCGGCCGCGCCACGCTCAGCAGCGTTCCCAGCGCCGCCCCGGCCAGAAAAACGACCGTCGCCGCTGCAACGTACGGAAAGAGCCGCCGGAAGATCCTCGGGTACTCCACCGTGAAGAAGCGAACCAGCTGCCGCGCCTCCAGTTTTCGCCCCGAGTACACGCGATTATGCGCTCGCGCCAACAGCAGGTTCAGGTATTCTTCCTGCGTGCGCGACCCGCGATCGGCCCGCACTGCGGAAAGATCCTGGGCCACCTGCCGGTAGAGCAGCCCCAGCTCCCGCAGCTCGTCGCCGCTCAGCGACTTTAGCCCTGACTGTTCCGTCTGAACCAGCAACGCATCCAGACGCTGCCACAATCCCTGCCGTTGTTCGATCCAGCGGTTGGAAATCATGCCACCATGCCCGAGAACCCGTCGATGAGCTCCGCCATGGCCGAAACTCCCGATCAGCTTACCATCGACACTCCCGAGCAGGTCGCCATCCGCTTTCCCGTCGCGGGCATCGGCAGCCGCTTCCTCGCTCTCCTCGCCGATACCCTCATCCAGGCCATCGCTTACACCGTCATCTTTCTCATCATTCTGCTCGTCATCAGCGCCGCCCCGCGCATCAACGGCTTCATCGTCGAGCGCATCGGCGATAAGTGGATCATCGCCGCCATCATCCTGTTCTACTTCCTCCTCTACTGGGGCTACTACACCCTCTTTGAAGCCTTCTGGAACGGCCAAACGCCCGGCAAGCGCCTCTGCAAACTGCGCGTCATTCGCGACTCCGGCCGCCAGATCACCTTCTTCGAATCGATGACCCGCAACCTCATCCGCGTCGTCGACGCCCTTCCCAGCTTCTATGCCGTCGGCATCGTCACCATGCTCTGCAACCGCCGCAACAAGCGCCTCGGCGACTTCGCCGCAGGCACCCTGGTCATCCACGAGCGCACCTTCGAGCCCGCCCTCTGGGGCGGTTCCGCCTCGCGCACCATCACCGCCGGAGCCTTCACCCCCGTCACGCCCCCCGCCCCGCTCGTCCATCCCGCCGCGGTCGACCTGCCCGCCGACGCCGTTGCCCGCCTCGCGCCCGATGACCTCAACGTCATCGACCACTTCTTCTCCCGCGCCATCGATATCGATATCCCCCGCCGCCGCGCCCTCGCCGAGCGCCTGGCCGGGCAGATGACCGCAAAAATGGGCATCACCATCCCCGATGGCGTCGCACCCGAGCGTCTCCTCGAGTCCATCGCCCGCATCCTCCGCGGCATCCGTCGCTAAATCCCGCCGATTCTGCGCCCCGCTCTCCCTGTCTGCGACTCCAGCCGGCCCGCCGCATCTAAACTTCTGAGTGATCGCCCCCTCCGGCCTGCGCTACACTGGAAGGGCAGATGTTTTCCCCAGGAGATTCCATGGCTACCAGCACTGTCACCACGACCCCGACCCCCGAAGTGGCTCCCGCCCCGAAGACGACCCCCGTCCGGCTGACCGATAACGCCGTGAATAAGGTGCGCGAGATCATGGCGACGCAGGATCCGCTCCCCGCCGGTCTGCGCATCGGCGTCGTCGGCGGCGGCTGCTCCGGCTTCCAGTACTCGATGTCCTTCGAGAATCAGTCCGGCATGATGGACAAGATTTTCGAATTCAACGGCCTCAAGGTCTTTGTCGACGCGACCTCGCTGATGTACCTCAACGGCTGCACCGTCGATTACGTCGAGACCCTCGAAGCCGCCGGCTTCAAGTTCGACAACCCCACCGTGAAGAGCACCTGCGGCTGCGGCTCCTCGTTCCAGGTTTGAGCCTTCAATGCGAAGAAGGGAAGAGGCCCGCCATCGCGCGGGCCTTTTCATTTATTGCGGAGCCGTTGGATCGGTCGGCGCCGTCGGATTCGTCGGCAGCGTTCCCGGCGAAGTCGTTCCTGGCGTCGTCCCCGTCGGGTTGGTCTGCGTCCCCACTGCATTCGTCGAGCTCGATCCCCCCGCCAGGCCCGCCATCGCCTGCGCCTGGTCTTCCATCGGATCGTAGTTGAACTCCCACTTGTTGTACCGTTTCTGCAGCTTGTATTCGATCAGCGACGGCTTATTCACCGGCAGCGTGAAGCCGACGATCGGCCCTCCACCCCCAAAGGTCGCTGCCGAAGTGCCGTTCCCGCTCGAGCCGAAAGGCGAATTCGACGACCCCGTTCCCGAAGTCGGCGTCGACGATCCGAATCCCGGCGAGCCGCTCTGCGCTCCCAGGCCCGAACTCGACGAGCCAAACCCGGAGCTCGACGACCCAAAGCCCGAGCTGGATGACCCGAAGCTGGAACTCGACGATCCGAAACTCGAGCTGGAAGATCCAAAACCCGATGAGCTCGACGATCCGAAGCCGGACGAGCTTGAGCCAAACCCCGGGCTCGACGACCCAAACGCCGAACTGCTGCTGTCCGACTGATCCGTGCTCGCCACCGGGACGCCGTTCGCATCCGTGGTCGTCGTGGTCGAGACCGCATACATCGAGGCCGCCCCGCCCAGGCCGGCCGTCATCAGCGGCTGGCCGAAGAAGCCCAGCGGCCGCACGTGCGCCTGCCCGAAATACACCGGTTTCCAGTCATCCTTGCCGGTGAGCGGATCGGTGTACTTCTTGCGCAGAAACCGCATCTGGTTGGTCTCCACCAGCTGATCCACCGACGTCGGATACGATCCGAATTTCTGATAGTAAAGCTTCAGCGCCCGCTTGTACTGCTCGCCCCGATGGATCGTTTCCATCTCCTTATCGCGCTGGATCGACATCGCGATCTTCGGCGCAGCAATGGCCAGGCTCACGAGCAGAATGACCGTGAGAAAAATCACCGCCAGCAAAACGTAGCCTGACTCCTCGTCCCTTTCCCGTCGCCGATCCATGCTGCTCGCGATCACTGCAAACTCCAACTTCTGGATTCTCTACCTGCTACCGCTGGCCGCTTCCCTCAACTCTGCGTCAGTGGCAGCGTCTGCGTGTCGTTGTACAGCAGATCCGTCACCTGAATCGACAGCGGCGAAATCTTCACCACCCGGTAGTGATGGTCCACCACCTCGCCCTCGGTCGCGATGAAAACATCGTCGCCGTGCAGCAGAAATGCCTTCTTTGCCCCGCTCGCGGCCTCGTAGCCGAAGAACTTCAGATCGATCGGCGGCGGAGGAGGCGGTCCGGTTGGCTGCGGCGGCGCGGCTTTGGCCGTCTCGTTCCGCCCGTTGTTCACCGGCTTGGGAATGTTCACCGGCGCCGATGTCATGGAGAAAATGTTCCGCCCCGCTCCGCTGTATTCCAGCGACTCCGCGCCCGCCATCACCTCCGGATGCAGCGTCGGATCCAGCTTTTCCAGCGGCGGCAGCTTCGGTGCTTCCTTCCCGCCTGCGCCGCTCTCTGCCGTCTGGGACGCGGGATTCTCCTCCGCGGTTGCGTGCGTCTGCGGCGCCGGCGACGGGCTTCCCACAAACATCTCCTTCACGAAATACACGATGGCCACGATCAGGACCGCCGCCAGCACCGCCAGGATGATCACGTTTCGCCTGTTCTCGAAGCCGGTCCTCATTGCGGCTCCTCGCTTCCCGCGGGCTGCGACCCCTCCGGCGCCGCTTCCGGATTCGTCTCGTTCGGCGCCGCCGGCGGCAGATCCGTCGCCCCCGCGCGCAGATACGTCGTCATGCGCAGGCGCAGGTTCACCAGTCCCCCCTGCTGCCCGTTCAGCGTGATGTCCTCGATGATGAAGAAGACGTGATCCTTGTCCCGCTCCAGACCGTTGATAAAGTGCATCAGATCCGAATACTGCCCGGTCAGCCCCGCATCGATATGCAGTTCCGTCAGTCCGCCCGCCGGCGCCGGATTATACGGATACGCCGCGCGCGACAGCTTGACGTTGCTCTTCGCGGCCACTGCTCCCAGCTGCGCCAGAACCGTCGACCAGTTCGGCGCGATGCGCGCGTCATAAAACTTCTGCGCGTCCTTGTCCGCGGCTTCCACCTTCTCCGGCAGGCCGTTCAGGTGATGCATCTGCGACTCCAGTTGCCCCAGCTTCGCCTCTTCCTGCAGGAATTCCGGCGACTGGTTCGAGCGGATCGCCCGCCATGCCAGCGCAAACCGCACGCCAATCAAGATGTCCGCCGCCACCACCACAGCCAGCAGGATGAAATGCAGATTCAGCTTCGTGACGCGATTCATGGAGTCTTCCTCCTCCTCGCTTCACCGCGCTCCCTCCGCTCCGGCCTCGCTGGCTCGGCTCGTTCGCCCGGCTTCTTTGCCGCCTTCGCCTCCGCCGCCTTGGTCTCCGCCTTCTCCTCGGCCGGCTCCACCGGCAGCGGCCGATAATCGGCCAGGATGTCGAAGTTCACCAGATCGCCGGTGCTCACGCTCTGCACGCTGGCATTGCTCTGGGCCGTCGCCAGCGACTCCGATGCCAGGCGCGGCGCCGCAAAGTGCTTCGACTTCTCCAGATTCCGCACCAGGTCCAGCGCCCGGTCGCGCTGCCCCGTCACCCGCAGCCGGATGATCACATTCCCGCCCTGCCCGACGATCGGATCCAGACTGAGCACCTGCACCCCGCTCGGCAGCACCGTCTCCAGATCCGTCATTGTCGCCGTCCAGGAAAACGCCTTGTGCTGGAAGAGCGAATTCAGAAAATCCGACTGCCGCAGGATCGCCGCGTCCTTCGGCTGCTGCATCAACACCCGGTACTGCTGCTGTTCCTGTTCCAGAGCCCGCACGTGGCTCTCCACCCTCGCCACCTGCGCCTGCGCCGCCTGCGCCTCGTCGCTCTCGTTGCGGTACAGATACCACAGCGCCCCGCCCAGCAGCGCCAGGATCACGATCCACGTGCGCAGCCGGTTGTAGACCGGCTTCAGCTCGATGTAAGGATGGCTGGCAAGATTGACCGCAATTTTCATGGAGCCGCCAGCGCCCCCGTCACCCCCGCCGTGATCCCCGGCGGAATGCTCGTCATCGCCGACGCCTGCTCGGCCTGGCTCAGATCCACCAGCTTCAGCGCCGGATCCACCAGCGCAACCCACCGCGCCTGCGCCGCCGCGCTCGCCCCCCCCGGTCCCGCATAGTACATCGTCGCCGGCAGCCGCGACAGCGTGTCCTCATACCACGCCAGCGTCGTGATCACCGCCTGCGCCATCTCCTCCTCGCGCGCCTGCGGCTCCGCCGGCAGATCCATCGAGCGGTGCAGCAGCATCTCGTCCCCTTGTGTCACCGCCGTTGTTACAGAGGCGCCGCTGCGATTCACCATCAGCGTCGGGCTTCCGCCGGAAACCGTAGCCGCGGCCGCCAGCGTGCTCGGCAGCACCGCCCCCGGCTCGTATCCCGCGTCGCGCACCGCGCTCTCATATTCCTCGAGCACGTCCGCCGGCATCACCGTCACCAGCACGTTCATCTGCCCGTTCTTTTCCGCCATCGCCTGGTAGCTCACCGCCGCCGTTTCCACGTCGAACGGCACCATCTTGCGCAGCCGGAAGCGCACCACCGGCAGCGCCTCCTGGCGCTTCGCCGGCAGCTCGTCGAAATCCAGCAGCAGCACGCGCGCCGCCGCATCCGGGACCACCAGCGTCACTTCTTTCGTCCGGGGTTCGATCTCCCCCAGTGCCGCCTTCAGCGCCGTTCCCACCGCCCGCGCGTCCGCCAGATTCGGCACCTTCAGGCCCGGCGCAATCGCGCCTTCCGGCAGCGGCGCAAACGCCACCACCCTCTCGCCCGGCTTTTTCCCGGAGCGCGCTGCCACCACGCCCTCAGGTCGAATCTCGCACGCCGCCTTCGGGCGCGCCCCCGGCACGGGTTTGAATAAGTTTTCCAGTACCACTAGCGCGATGCCTCGTTCCTTACCAATTCCTTCCCTCTGTCCTGCTACCCGTCACCCGTCACCCGCAACCCGTCACCCTTCAACTAGCGCGACGCCTCGATGAATGTCACCTTGTTGATTTCCTTCAGCGTGGTCAGCCCCCGCCGCACCCGGTCCAGCGCCGACTCGCGCAGAAAATGCATCCCTTCCTGCTGCGCCAGTTTACGCACTTCTGAGCTCGGTTTCTTCTCCAGAATGATTTCCCGGATCGGATCGGTCAGATCCAGCAGTTCGTGGATCGCCGTCCGCCCGCGATACCCCGTCCCCGCGCACTCGATGCAACCCCGCCCCTCGCGGAACGGGAAGTCCCGCCACTCCCGCAGCTCGAGGCCGCTGTCGCGCAGCGTGTCGTCGTCGTACCGCACCTCATGCACGCAGTATTCGCAGATCGTCCGCACCAGCCGCTGCGCCAGAATGCAGTTCAGTGCCGAAACAAAGTTGTAGACCTCCACCCCCATGTTCACGAACCGCCCCAGCACATCCACCACGTTGTTGGCGTGCACCGTGGTGAACACCAGGTGCCCGGTCAGCGCCGAGTTGATCGCGATCTGCGCCGTCTCCTGATCGCGGATTTCGCCCACCAGAATCTTGTCCGGATCGTGCCGCAGAATCGACCGCAGCCCGCGCGCAAACGTCAGCCCCTTCTTCTCGTTCACCGGAATCTGCGTGATCCCGCGAATCTGATACTCCACCGGATCCTCGATGGTGATGATCTTGTCTTCGTCGCTCTTGATCTCGTTCAGCGCTGCGTACAGCGTCGTCGTCTTGCCCGATCCCGTCGGCCCCGTCACCAGCACCATCCCGTACGGCTCGCGGATATATCGGCGGAAGCGCTTCAGATCGTCCTCGGCAAAGCCGACCACGTCCAGCGTCAGCTTGCGGAACTTCTCGCTCATCGATTCCTTGTCCAGCACGCGCAGCACCGCGTTTTCCCCGTGCACCGTCGGCATAATCGACACGCGGAAGTCGATCAGTCGCCCCTTGTAGCGCACCCGGAAACGTCCGTCCTGCGGCACCCTCCGCTCCGCGATATCCAGCTCGCTCATGACCTTGATGCGCGAAAGAATCGTCGTGTGGTGCTCGCGCGCGATCGGCGCCATCGCCGGCTGCAGCACCCCGTCGATGCGGTACTTCACCAGCACCGAATCGTCGTACGTCTCGATGTGGATGTCCGAGGCCCGCCGTTCCAGCGCCGTGAAGATCGTCGTGTCCACCAGCCGGATGATCGGGCTGATGTCCTCTTCCGAGGTCAGCTTCTCGATCGAGATGCTCTCGTCCGAGTCGTCGCTCGACGACAGCACATCGAACGTCAGTCCCTCCGACGCCTCGTCCAGCACCCGCTGGCTCTGTTCGGTCTTCTTCAGCAGATCGGTGATCTGCGACAGCGTCGCCACCCGCGTCACGATCCGCTGCCCCAGCAGCCCGCTGATTTCGTCCAGCATCATGAGCTTGCTCGGATCGCTCACCGCGATCACCAGCCGGTCCTCTTCCTGCTCCAGCGGAATGAAGTTGTAGCGGAACATCATGTCCACCGGCACGCTGCGCAGCACCTCGTGCCGGATGCGGAAGTTCTGCAGATCGATGAACTCGCAGCGATACCGCCGCGCCAGCGCCTGCGCCTGGGCCGTCTCGTCCTGTTCGGCCGGAATGGGAAGGGGGGGAGCCTGTGCCATACTCAATTTCCTTTTCCTGCGTCCTGTTCGCTTCGTCCTGCGCCCTGAGCTCGGTTCTCCGAGTCCTGTCCTCTGTGCCCTGTCCTCTGTGCTCTGTCCTCTGCGCTCTGAGCGCAGAGCGCCGTCCTACGTCCTGAAGTTCTGCGCGTTGCTCATCGAGAAGATCGGCAGATACAGCGCGATCAGGATGGTCACCACCACGACCCCCATCACGATCAGAATCGCCGGCTCCACCAGCGCCAGAGCTGCCGTCAGCGCCGTCTGCACGTCTTCCTCGAAAAACTCCGCCACCGAGTTCAGCATCTGCGGCAGCGCTCCCGTCGACTCGCCTACCTCGATCATCTCCGTCGACAGCTCGGGAAATACCTTCGTTCCTTCCAGACTCCGCGCCAGCCCCTTGCCCTCGCGCACCGACGTCACCGACGAAAACACCGCCTTGCTGATGCGCCGGCTGGTAATCGACCGCGCCGCCGTCTCCAGCGACGGCACCAGCGGAATGCCGCCGCTCAGCAGCGTCGAGAGCGTGCGCGCGAACATCGCCACCTGATACTTCAGCCAGATCTTGCCGAAAATCGGCAGCCGGATCCGCACCCGGTCGATCCGGTCCGCTCCGCCCTCCGTGTGGCTCCATCGCCACACCAGAAATCCGGCCAGCGCCAGCAGCGGCAGCACGTACAGCAAATAGTGCTGCGCTCCCTTGCCCAGCGCCAGCATGAACAGCGTGATCGACGGCAGCTTCGTGCCGATCTGATCGTAGAGCTTGGCGAACTGGGGCACCACGAATGTCACCAGAAAAATGAACATCGCGATCACCAGCGTGATCAGCAGCGCCGGATAGATCAGTGACGCCGTCACCTTCTTGCGGAACGCCAGCGCCATCCGCTGGAACGACAGGTATCGCCCCAGCACTTCTTCCAGATTGCCCGAGCGCTCGCCTGCCAGCAGCGTCGTCGTGTACATCAGCGGAAATCCGCCCTGCGCCTCGAAGGCCGACGAAATCGGCTCGCCCGTCCGCACTCGCGCCGCTACATTCTGCAGCTGTCCGGAGAAGCTCGCGTTCTTCTGGCTCTTTGCCAGCATCTCCAGCGAGCCCAGAATCGGCAGCCCCGCGCGAATCAGCGTCAGGAACTGCTGGTTGAAGATCAGGAAGGTCTCCAGCTTCGCCTTGCGCGCGGTGCCCGTCAGCCCGCGCGGCTTCACCGAGTAGACGTAGTAGCCCGCCTGCGTGAAGCGCGTGCGCAGCTCATCGGCCGTCGCCGCCGACTGGATCTGCTCCTGTACGTGGCCGCGCTCGTCGGCCAGCCTGATTACGAATTCTGCCATGGCTCGGGCTGCAACCACACCCGTCCGGCAGGGGGAAGTCCCGCTCCGGCCCGGGGATGCCTCTTTCCAGCCTAGCAGTTCCCAGGACCCGCACGCCGGTAGGCACAGTGGTTCGTAGACTGGACGCGGCAGAGGCCCAAAATGCTCATTTTTGCAACTCGTCCGGGTCGATTTTTCCAATCCTTCCGCCCGGTCCCACCACCCACGGCAGACTCAAAGCATTCCAGTTGCCGTCATCGAGCGGCTCCCACGTCTTCCCATCGTCCCAGCTGATGTCCGACCCGTTCGTCCCCGCCGCAATCCACGCCTTCGCCTCCGCATCCCACTCGACCGCCGACCGGTACCCGTGCGGAGGCTTCTCCGCCGCGTGCCACGTCCTTCCGCCATCCGCCGACCATGCCGCCGTCCCCGCCGACTCATTGGGTTTGGTGTAATCCCCACCCACGGCAACGCCGCGACGAGTGTTGGCAAACGCCACCGAGAAAACGCCAGCTGATTCAGTGCCGCCCGTGATCGGTACGGCGACCTTCGTCCAGTCGAGACCGTCGGACCCGGCAAGATCGGTGGCACTCCGGCCGCGATAGACAAAGCTCCCGTCCCTGCCCCCAATCGCGATCCATCCCCAACCGTCGAACCGTACCAGTGACGAATTGCTCGCAGCGAAAGCGCCCGAACTCTTCGGGTCGCTGCGCAGGAAGCTGCTCATGGAACGCGTCCAGGTCTTCCCGCCATCCCAGGTCGAGAACGTTGCAAATCGCGTTTCCCTTGCAACTCTGCCTTGGTCCTCGTGAGCATCCGCGAACCCGGGACCTGATGCCACGATCTTGAAGTTCCCAGCGTCGCTTAGGACAGGATCGCCCAGGAGTTCGCCATCCTTGCGGTTCCAGAACACCACCCCGTCCCAAAACCCATCCTTGTCCGGATTCGTTACCACCAGCGTCCAGCTCGAGCACCCGTCCGTCGTCTTGTACAGCCGCGACGCATCCCCCGGCCCGCTCGACATCACGATCGCCGTCTGGTCGTCCCACGCCCAGATCCCGCGAAAATCCAGCTTCTCCGCGCCCGCAGGCATCGCGCAGCTCTGCCACTCGTACCCGCCATCCTCGGTCCGCAGAACCGTCCCGTCCGTCCCGCTCGCCCACGCCACCCCTGCCCCGGGGTCCCCAGCGCGCCCCGCGCGCTGGGGTGGTCCGCCGCCCACTGCATGAATCCCGCGCAACCCCGCCGTCGTCCCGCTCCGCTCCAGCACCCACGGCCCCGACGTCCGCCCCGTCGTCTGCCCGAAACCATGGCTGCAGAAAACCAGGCTACAGAAAGCCACGCTGCTGACAAACACGCCCCCCGGAACCAGAAGCAGAGAAGAGAAGATCGCCCGTCCTCGCATCACGCCAGCAGCATACCGCGCCCTGAAAGCTGTGCGCTGAACGCTGATCGCTGAACGCTGGCCGCTGCCCTTCACACCGGCGGCTCGCCCTCCACCACATGCACCCCCGGCGGAGGAGTGAACACGAATGCCGAGCCCGGCGCCGAAACATTATCCGCCTCGCCGCTGAACCGGAACGCGTTCGTCACCCCATCCGTCTGCTCGATCGTCATCGCCAGGATCGTTCCGTCCGGCGCCGCTGTGATCTTCAGCGACGATGCCCGATCTTCCAGCCCCTTCGGCACCCCCGACAGCACTTCGTTGCCCTTCCCGTCCGGCGTCGCCGTTAGCCCCCCCAGCTCCTTCTCCAGCTCCGTGTGTCCCAACAGGAACCGCAGCGGCGAGCGCAGATCGTCGAGCTTCTTCTCCTCCACCTTCTGCGCCTCGGACTCGCCCGGTGCGTAGAAATAGCCCCACTTGCCGTCCAGCACAAACAGCTTGCCGTCCGGATCGGTGTACGTCCACCGCATCTTCCCCGGCTTGCCGATCAGCAGCACCCCGGACTCCTGCCGGTTCATCCCCATGCCCGTGTAGGTCTGCACAAAGTGGACCTCCAGCGAGTGCAGCCCGTTGTAGTGCCGGTCCACCCGCGCCGTCACCTCCGCCGCGCTGTTCGTCGTCTGCGCGCGCAGCGTTCCCGCCGCCCCCGCCAGCAGCGCTGCCGCAATCAAAAACCGCCAGCGGTGCTCAACGCGCTGGCGGCTCACATTTCTCACTCTTCTGATCAATCGACCTTCTCGCTCATTTTTCCGGCGACCGGCTTTCCGCCGGCCGCTTCTTCACTAACCGGACTTTAGCTGACCGCTTCTTCGCTGCCCTTACTGAATCGGCACTGTGCAGTTCGTCCCGCCCGACGGATCTTCCTTGATCTCCCCGCTCATGTCCAGGCAGAACCCGTTGTGTCCCGTCTTGCCCACCACCTGCGGTACCGCCGTCACCTCGTAGCTCACGAAGTCATCCTGCTGGCTGCCCGGCGCCTTCTGGCAGTTCACAATATTGAAGCTGTAGCCTGCCTTGTTGCCGCCCGCCAGGTCGCCCTGCAGCAGCTGTGCCGACTGCGGATTCGGCGCGCCCGTCGATGCGCTCCCCCCCAGCGCCGACAGCGAGCAAGCGAACCCATTCGCAGGAAAATTCGTCGCATACTGCGTCTCCGCTTCCTGGATCGCGCGCAGTGACTGCTTCGCCGACGTCTCGTTTGCCGTCGCCCGCAGGTTCAGCATGTTCGGAATCGCGATCAGCATCAGGATCAGCATGATCGAAATCACGATCAGCAGTTCCATCAGCGTAAAACCCGCATCGTTCTGCCCCCGGCGTCTCCGCTCGGTCAGGCATCCTGCAAGACCCTTCATAGCTGCTCTTCTTTCGCCGATTCGCAAACGTCTGCAGGCGCCAGCGCCTGCCGTACGCGCCCCGAATCCGCCTTCATGGTACCGCAAAAGCCGCGGGCGACGCCCACGCCGCGAGAGTACCGAAGTTCTTCCTCCCCCCCCGCAAACACGCAATCTTCGCTGCGCCGCGCACACCTCCGCCTGCGTTGGCTGTCCTCCCCACTGGACGCAACCCCGCACCCATCCGCTCACCCTGAACGCTGAGCGCTGCACGCTGCGCTCTGCCCCCCGCGCTTCAATTACCCTGTACCCAAAGGAGCCAATTTGAAAGTCGTCCTCGCGGAAAAAGTCTCTCCCGCCACCCTCGCTGTCTTCCAGACCGAACCCGGCTGGCAGGTCCTCACCCACGACCAGATCAAAGACCTTCCCGCCGCCCTCGCCGACGCCGATGCCCTCGTCGTCCGCTCCGCAGTCCAGGTCGACGATGCCCTCATGGCCGCCGGCCCCGGTCTCCGCGTCATCGGCCGCGCCGGCGTCGGTGTCGACAACATCGATGCCGAAGCCGCCACCCGCCGCGGCATCGTCGTCATGAACACTCCCGGCGCCAATGCCATCGCCGTCGCCGAGCTCACCCTCGGCCTCATGATCGCCCTCGCCCGTCAGCTCCCCCGCGCCGACGCCTCCATGCACGCCGGCAAGTGGGAGAAAAAATCCCTCCAGGGCGCCGAGCTCCGCGCTAAAAAACTCGGCATCCTCGGCCTTGGCCGCATCGGCCTCGAAGTCGCCCGCCGCGCCCGCCACTTCGGCATGGAGCTCCTCGGCCACGACCCCTTCGTCTCCGCCTCCATCGCCCGCGAAAACGCCATCCGCCTCGTCTCCGTCGAAGAGCTCTTCTCGATGGCCGACTTCCTCACCCTCCACGTCGGCCTCACCCCGCAAACTACCGGCATCCTCAACGCCGCCACCCTCGCCTCCATGAAGAAAGGCGTCCGCATCGTCAACTGCGCCCGCGGCGAGCTCGTCGTCGAAGCCGACCTGGCCGCCGCCCTGCAGTCCGGTCACGTCGCCGGCGCCGCCCTCGACGTCTTCCACCAGGAGCCCCCCAGAAACTCCCCCTTCGCCCCCCTCGACAACGTCATCCTCACCCCCCACATCGCCGGATCCACCGCCGAAGCCCAGGAGGCCGTCGGCGTCCAGATCGCCCTCCAGGTCCGCGACTACCTCAAATCCGGCATCGCCCAGAACGCCGTCAACCTGCCCTCGCTCAGCCATGAGGAATACCAGGAGCTCGCCCCCTGGATGACCCTTGCCGAGCGCCTCGGCACCTTCCTCGCCCAGATTCCCCGCGGCAGCATCGACTCCATCCAGCTCTCCTACCACGGCCGTCTCGCCGAAACCAAAACCGAGCTGGTCCGCAACTGCGCCATCGCCGGCGTCCTCGGCCACCTCGAGCAGGTCAACCGCATCAACGCCGCTTCCGTCGCCCAGGAGCGCGGCATCCGCCTTCATGAAGAAAAGAAAGAAGAGGCCCGCGGCGCTGCCGGCAGCGTCCTCGAGCTCTGCCTCCACACCAGCGAAGCCAGCATCTCCGCCAGCGGCGCCGTCCTCCACGGCGAGTCCCCCCGCCTCCTCCACCTCGACGGCATCGACATCGAAGCGCCCCTCCAGGGCACGCTCCTCACCATCCGCAACAAGGACGTCCCCGGCGTCATCGGCCGCATCGGCACCATCCTCGGCGAACACAGTGTCAACATCGCCAACTTCGCCCTCGGCCGCGCCAACGGCTCCGCCGGCTCCGAGCCCGTCTCCGCCTTAGCCGTCGTTCAGGTCGACGGCGCCGTCACCGAAGCAACCCTGCGCGAACTCCGCTCCGTCCCCGCCATTACCGGGGTCCGCCTCGTCACGCTCTGACAGCAGGAAAACCAGCCGCCGCACCCCGGCTGGTTTCTTGCCTGGCTGGTTTTCGAGCGCAACCGATCGTGGCATCCCCTCGACATGCGGTGACCCGCCCCGAGCGCGCCAGCGCGGATGCGCCGGCCATTACTGCAGGATTGCGCGCCCCGAACTCGCTAGGACTTGCCGGCCGCAGCCGCTTTCTTGTGCTCCACGAAGGCGTGCGCCTCATGACAGCTCACACACGTCTTGCCCTTCATGAACGGATCGGACTTCAGTTGTGCTACCTGCTCGGCGTGGCAGGTCTCGCAGGTGCTGAGCCCCGGCTTGCCGGCGAAGTCCTTCGCCGTCGTCTCCCCATGGCACACCGTGCATTCCACACCATTGGCCGCATGCGGGCTGGCTTTCCACTGCTCCGCAATCGCCTGATGGCAGGTGGCGCAGGTGTCCCCGGCCGGAATCAGCCGGTGGAACACATGCGTGGCCTCATCCTGCTGCGCCATCGCAGGCTGGACGGCGGCAGCCAGAAAGAACAAAACGAGCAGAGCGGAACCGAACATGCACGCGAGGAAACGATTCACGAAAAAGTCCTCCAGGAGACTCTGCCGCAGTATCGAACCCGCGCCGCCTGCCGATCAGTGATCCGTGTCACGTCTCCTCGGAAGGCCCCTCTTCGCACCGGCCGCGAGTCCGCGCCGGGGAAGGGTGGCGCCTCGCTCGGTCTCCCAGCGCGATCCCCCGGTCCGATCCCCATCCGTCACTGCGGTCGCGCCGGCGGCTTCCATCAGTCCTGAAATTCAGTGAGCGCGCTTCCCGCGCTGCAGGTGGGTACGGCCCCAGGCACAGATCGTTTCCAGCACCGGCACCAGCGTCCATCCATACTTCGAGATCGAATAACGTACGCGCGGAGGTACGGTGTTCTCCTGATGCCGGATAAGGATCCCGTCCCGTACCAGATCCTGAAGATGCCGGATCAGCATTCTCTCGCTAATCTCCGGAATGCTCCGGCGCAATTCACTGGTGCGCAATGGACCATCGGAAAGGCGCCACAGAATCGTCCCCTTCCACCGCCCGTCGACGACGGACAGCATGGCATCAATCGGGCAGGCAGACATCTCCTTCTTCGATACCGGCATCTTCCTCCTCTCCGCCTGCTGACATATTTGTCAGTACACCTTTCTGAGTCAGTATAGGCCCGCCAGGCGTCTGAGTCGAAGGAGTGCATGATGAACTTTCTGAATATCGCAACCATCCTGTGCATCGGCCTTCTGATCGGCGCCGAACTTGCAGTCTCTGCCTTCATCAACCCGGTCGTCTGGAAACTCGATCCTGCGGCGCAGGCCAGAGCCTTTCGGCTCTTTGGACGCCGACTCGGCGGGGCAATGCCCGTCTGGTATATCGCGA
>DATJNE010000128.1:0-33147 GCA_035508305.1 Acidobacteriaceae bacterium
TCCCCACCTGAGGTGCTGCGCAGCAGCACGACGGTAAAAGCCCGGGAGTCCCAAACAACCGAATGTTCCGAGATGCCGATCACCCGCCTCTTAGCGCCACAGCCTCTCACTACCTAAGGTGCTGCGCAGCAGCACGACGGTAAAAGCCCCGGCCTTCGAGGCCGGGGAAATCAGCGCCCTCCCCATCGCGGGCTTCAGCCCCGGAACCCAGACAGCCGAATGTTCCGCGATGTCGATCTCCCGCCTCTTAGCGCCACAGCCCTCACTACCTAAGGTGCTGCGCAGCAGCACGACGGTAAAAGCCCCGGCCTTCAGGCCGGGGAAATCAGCGCCCTCCCCATCGCGGGCTTTAGCCCCGGAACCCAGCGGCGCGACGGCAGAAGCGCCGGGTTTCAACCCGGCGAACCATCCGCACGCAATCTCACCCGGCTTGAGCCGCGGGTAGCTTCCGGAAAGCCGACCGCTCGGCCACAACACCAGGGTCCTGCGAAAACGAAGCCGCATCGATCGTAAGGTCCGGCATTTTGAAATCCCTCTGAACCTCCCTGAGTTCCTCCTGCATCGCCCGCAGACACGAAAGCCGCATCCGTAGATGCGGCTTCCTTCCTTCGTGAACGCGCGGCCCGGTCTGCCGCCTACTTCACCTGTGGCGTTGCATTCTCCTGCTTCGCGGCGTTCTCCTGCTTCCCTGCATCGGCGTTGTCGGGCGTGCCCTTGATCCCTTCCTTGAATCCGCGGAAGGCCTCGCCCAGCCCCTTCCCCAATCCAGGCAGCTTGCTGGGGCCGAAGATCAGCAGCGCGATCGCCAGAATGATGAGCAGGTGTTCGGGTTTAAAGAGGTTGTCAAACATGAGAATCCCTCGGGACGGCGCCCGGATAACCGGGCCCCTGCTCCCACACATCTATTGTCGCACAGGCGAATTGTTGCCGATGTATTCCCTGGCCACCCCGGCTGGATCGCTCCGCTTCCAGACGTGCGTGTACCTTAAGAGGAACCCTGCGGGAGCGCCATGAGCAGCGCCGAAAAAACCATCTGCATCCACGGCCATTTTTACCAGCCGCCGCGCGAGAATCCCTGGCTCGAAACCGTCGAAGCCCAGGATTCCGCCGCCCCCTGGCACGACTGGAACGAGCGCATCACCGCGGAGTGCTACGCACCCAACGGCGCCGCCCGCATCGTCGATCACCAGAATCAGATCATCCGCATCCTCAACAACTACGCCCGCATGAGCTTCAACTTCGGCCCAACCCTCCTCTCCTGGCTGCTGCAGAACGCCCCCCGCGTCCACGAAGCCATCGTCCACGCCGATCAGCGCAGCCAGAAGCGCTACTCCGGCCACGGCTCCGCCATGGCCCAGGTCTACAACCACCTCATCATGCCCCTCGCCAGCACCCGCGACCGCATCACCCAGATCCGCTGGGGCATCGCCGACTTCCGCCACCGTTTCGGCCGCATGCCGGAAGGCATGTGGCTGCCGGAAACCGCCGTCGATTCCGAATCGCTCGACCTGCTCGCGCAGAACGGCATCCGCTTCGTTCTCCTCGCCCCCCACCAGTGCGCCCGCATCCGTTCGCTCGCGCCGGCTCCCCTGCCCGCTCCGGGTGCAAAAGGCGCGAAGGAACCCAAAGAGCCCGCCTGGGTCGACACCGCCAACGCCTCGGTCGACACCACCCGCTCTTATCTCATCCGCCTGCAGGAAGCCCGCACCATCAACGCCTTTTTCTACGACGGACCCCGCTCCCGCGCCATCGCCTTCGAAGGCCTGCTGAACAGCGGCGAAGGTTTCGCCCAGCGCCTCCTCAGCGGCTTCAAACCCGACAGCGTCGACGCCCAGATCGTCCACGTCGCCACCGACGGAGAAAGCTACGGCCACCATCACAAATACGGAGAGATGGCGCTGGCCTGGGTCCTGCACTCCCTGCAGGACCATGCCCAGAATCCCGATCCCGCCGCCGCCCACCTCACCAACTACGCCGAGTTCCTCGAGAAGAACCCGCCGCGCTTCGAGGCCCGCATCGTCGAGGACACCTCATGGAGCTGCGCCCACGGCATCGAGCGCTGGCGCTCCGACTGCGGCTGCTCCAGCGGCCGCCCCGGCTGGAACCAGAAGTGGCGCACTCCGCTGCGCGAAGCCCTCGATGCGCTGCGCGATGCCGTCGCTCCCCTCGTCCACGAAGCCGCTGTCCGGCTCTTCAAAGATCCCGACGCCGCGCGCAACGACTATATCGACGTCGTGCTCCGCCGCTCCCGCGATGCCCGCGATGCCTTCTTCAAAACCCACGCCGGCTACGAATTCAACGACGAGGAACGCACGCGCGCCCTCATGCTGATGGAGCTCGAGCGCCACGCCATGCTCATGTACACCAGCTGCGGCTGGTTCTTCGACGACATCTCCGGCATCGAAACCGTCCAGGTCATCGCCTACGCCGGCCGCGTCCTGCAACTCGCCGGCTGCCTCTTCGGCAAGCGCGCCGCCGGCCTCGAGAAAAACTTCGTCGACCGCCTCGCCGCCGCAAAAAGCAACCTTCCCGAGCAGAAAGACGGCGCCACCGTCTACAACCGCTACGTCCGCTCCATGGAGGTCGGCCTCGAACAGGTCGCCGCCCACTACGCCATCAGCTCCATCTTCACCAGCTATCCTGACGAAGCCGACATCTTCTCCTACACCGTGCGCCGCCTCGCCTGGGAAACCGTTCTCTCCGGCCGCGTCCGCCTCGCCGTCGGCCAGGCCCTCATCTCCTCGCAGATCACCGAATCCGTCGAGACCGTCGCCTTCGGCGTCCTCCACTTCGGCGACCAGAACATCACCGCCGTCGTCAAGCGCTTCGATCCTGCCGACTCCGCCGGCTACGCTAAGTTTGTGGATGAAGCCAGGTCCGCCGTCAGCGCGGGAGACTTCCCCGAAGTCGTCCGCTGCTTCGATCGCCACTTCGGCAGCCAGGCCTACTCCCTGCGCTCTCTCTTCCGCGACGAGCAGAAACGCATCCTCGAAATTCTGCTCACCGGCACCCTCGAGGAAGTCGAGTCGAGCCTCTCCGCGATCTACGAAAACCAGGCCTCGCTGCTCCACTTCCTCAGCCAGAGCCGCCTGCCCCGCCCCGAAGCCCTCACCGTCGCCGCCACCTTCGCCATCAACGCCGGCCTGCGCCGCGCCCTCGAAGCCGATCCCATCGACGCCATCCAGGCCCGCACCTGGCTGGGCCTGGCCAAGTCCGACGAAGTCACCCTCGACAAGCAGCTGCTCGGCTACATCGTCGATCAGAAAATGAAGCACGTGATGCTCAACCTGCACGACCACCCCGAAGACCTCGCCGCCGTCGACGACGCGCTGCTGGTCACGCGCACCATGCGCGAGCTCCCTCTCGAGGTCAACCTGTGGCAGGCCCAGAACCTCTGGTACGACACCTGGCGCTACCACCGCGATCATCCCCCCTCGCCCGAGTGGCTGGAAAAGATGAACGAGCTCGGCCAGCTCCTCCACATCGCCGTCGACGCCATCGTCTCCGAGGAAGGAAACGGCAACGGCAACCACGCCCACCACGAGCCCGCCCAGATCGCCGAAGAAGCCGCCCGCAAAACCGCATAGGCGGTGCTCTGAACGCTGTGCTCTGCGTCCTGCACCCTGACCGCTGACCGCTGTGCTCTGCTCTCTAGCTCCTCCACCTCAACACCACCGGCCCCTCCAGCGGATGCTTCATCGCCCCGCCCGTCTTCTCCGCGTCCAGCCGGGCTTGTTTGAGCGCGAAGTACCACTTCGCCGGCTTGTCCGCGTCGTCGATCAGCATCAGCGCCGGATCGAACTTCAACCCCTCCGCCTGCTGGATCATCGTCACCTGATCCTGGCGCACAAACATGTTCCCGAAAAACCGCAGCACCGCCTTCATGAACGGCACGTGATACAGCACGTTCCACGCTCCCACCACGTCGATCCGGCACGACGACGCCGTCACCGGCGTCACCGTCGTCAAACTCGAAAACCACTTCGCCCCGCACCGGATCGTCTCGTACCGCCGGTTCGGCAGCACAAAGTCGATCGTCGTCGTAATCGGCTCCCCGTACACCCCCAGCAGCTTGTACGGCGCCGAGTTCTTCGACGGCGCGTGCGTCGCCATCCGGAACCCCTGCGCGATCGGCTCGAAGCGCTTCTCCTTCTCGTGAATGCTCGCCTCTTTCCGCCACCACCAGCTCTGGTGCACAAACGGCCCGTGCGCCGGATCCATCAGCCCGATGATCCCGTGATCCACATTGCAGGGCAAATCGGCGGTGAGATGCTCGCTGCGATACCGCTCGCTGAACTTGGGCAGCTCCGGCACCGGGGTCAGCGCCGCATCCTCCGCCTTCACCCGCCCGCGCCCCGCCTCCGGCACATACACCCACGCATACCCGTCCCGCTCCTCGCACGGATACGCCATCCCATGCAGGTTCTTCGGGAACGGATCGTCCTTCGTCAGCGACGGAATCTCCGTGCACTGCCCGCTCACCGGCTCAAACGCCCAGCCGTGATACTTGCACGTCAGCGACTGGCCGTCGAACCATCCGCACGACAGCGGAATCCCGCGATGCGGGCACAAATCGCGCATCGCAAACAGCCGCCCATCCTCGCGCCGCCCCAGCACCATCGGGATGCCCATCAGCATCGCCGTCCGCATCGCCTTGCCCCGCAGCCCCTCGCTGCGCAGTGCCGGATACCAGTCATTAAAGAGCAGCGTCGCCGCGGGCCCGCTGATCGAAACCGTCGCCATTCGTCCTGAGCCTTCTTCGTCCCACTATACCGCCCGTAAATTTGGGGCACCGCAACCGCCGCAGGCAGCTGACTTTTGGGTCATCAGAGCCCTTCGTTGCAGCCCCTGTTCGCAGCTGTTTTTTCCTCAAACCGGGGATCGGAAAAGGTGGCACCTGCAAGGTCCTGAATCCATTGACTTAAGCACGGTTGTGCGACGCTAACTCTTCCCGTATCATCAAGATAAGTCCTCGGTCCGCCCCTCGTCTCTGACCCTCCAGGCGTGACCCCCGGCCCAACAAAATTTATGGCAGACGATCAGAACCCCCAGCTTCCCCTTCCCGGCGCCGACGGCACTGGCGCAAACGGTCCTACCGGACCCGGCGCGGCCAATCTCATCCCCATCAACATCGAGGAGGAGATGCGCCGCTCGTATCTCGACTACTCGATGTCCGTCATCATCGGGCGCGCCCTGCCCGATGCTCGCGATGGACTCAAGCCGGTGCACCGCCGCATCCTCGTCGCCATGGAACGCGAGGGCCTGCAGTACAACAAGCGCTACTCCAAGTGCGCCGGCGTCGTCGGCGAATGCCTCAAGAAGTACCACCCCCACGGCGACTCCGCCGTGTACGACGCGCTCGTCCGCATGGCCCAGCCCTGGGCAATGCGCTATCCCCTCGTCGATGGCCAGGGCAACTTCGGCTCCGTCGATGGCGACCCGCCCGCGGCCTACCGTTACACCGAGTGCCGCATGACCCGCATTGCCGGCGAAATGCTCGCCGACATCGAAATGCAGACCGTCGACATGGTCCCCAACTTCGACGAGTCCACCTTCGAGCCCACCGTTCTCCCCACCCGCGTCCCCAACCTCATCATCAACGGCTCCAACGGCATCGCCGTCGGCATGGCCACCAATATCCCGCCGCACAATCTCACCGAAGTCATCAACGCCTGCATCGACATGGTGAACAACCCGCATGCCGGCCTCGCCGAAGTTTTGAAACACGTCCACGGACCCGACTTCCCCACCGGCGGATTCCTCTACGGCCGCGCCGGCATCGCCCAGGCCTACAAGACCGGCCGCGGCCGCTTCCTCATCCGCGCCAAATGCGCCACCGAGAACCTGCCCCAGGGACGCCAGGCGATCATCGTCAGCGAGATTCCCTACCAGGTCAACAAGAACGTCCTCATCAAGCGCATCGCCGAGCTGGTCAATGACAAGGTCATCGACGACATCGCCGACGTCCGCGACGAATCGGATCGCGAAGGCATGCGCATCGTCATCGAACTCAAGCGCGGCGCCGAGGCCCAGATCATCCTCAACCAGCTCTACAAGCACACCCAGATGCAGGAGAGCTTTTCGATGATCTTCCTGGCCGTGGTCAACGGCCAGCCGCGTGAACTCGGGCTCCCCGAGGCCATCCGCGTCTTCATCGATCACCGCATGGACGTGGTGCGCCGCCGCACAGACTTCCTGCTGCGCAAGGCCCGCGAGCGCGAGCATCAGTTGCTCGGCTATCAGATCGCGCTCGACCACCTCGACAACGTCATCAAAATCATCCGCGGCTCAAACTCCCGCGCCGACGCCCGCGAAAACCTCTTCCAGTTCTTCTCCAACAAAACCATCACCGTCAGGGATCAGGCGCTCAGGGGCGTGAAGCTCGATCCGGCGAAGTACGCCATCGATCCTGAAACGCTCATCACGCCGACGCTGACCCTCAGCTACCGTCAGATCGACGCCATCCTCGAACTGCAGCTCTATCGCCTCACCCAGCTCTCCATCGACGAGCTGCTCAACGAGCTGAAGGAAGTGCGCGACAACATCGCCGAGTACGAGTCGATCCTCGCCTCGGAGAAAAAACTGCGCCAGGTGATCGTCAGGGAGCTCGAGGCCATCCGCAAGGACTACGGCGACGAGCGCCGCACCCAGATCGTCGACGAGAGCGCGGAGATTCAGCTCGAAGACCTCATCGCCGACGAGCAGGTCGCCGTCACCGTTTCCCACTCCGGCTACCTCAAGCGCACCCCCATCTCCACCTACCGGCAGCAGCGCAGGGGCGGCACCGGCCGTCTCGGCATGAAGACGCGCGAAGAGGATTTCGTCACCCAGCTCATCGTCGACTCGACGCACGCGTATCTGCTCTGCTTCACCAACAAGGGCCGCGTCTACTGGCTCAAGGTGTATGAGGTTCCCGACGTGGGCGCCGCCGGCAAAGGCAAATCCATCGCCAGCCTGCTCAGCCTCCAGCCCGGCGAAACCGTCCGCACCATCCTGCCCGTGCGCAACCTCGAGGAAGAAGGCAAGTACATCTTCTTCACCACCCGCAAAGGCACCGTCAAGAAAACGCCTCTGAAGGACTTCTGCAACGTCATGGCGCGCGGCATCATCGCCATCGGCATCGATGAAGACGACGAGCTGGTCGCCGTCCGCCTCACCGACGGCAAACAGATCGTCTTCCTCGCCACCCACGACGGCCTCGCCATTCGCTTCGACGAAGACGGCGTCCGCTCCATGGGCCGTCCCGCCTACGGCGTCCGCGGCGTCGACATCGGCAGGAACGACTACGTCGTCGGCATGGCTGTCACGCCGAAGAAGAACGGCGTCACCCACCGCATCCTCTCCGTCACCGAGAGCGGATTCGGCAAGCGCACCGATGTCGAGGAGTATCGTCTCCAGTCGCGCGGCGGCAAGGGCGTCATCAACGTCAAAACCACAGCCAGAAACGGCAAGGTCGTCGGTATCCAGCTCGTCGACGACACCTCGGAGATTATCGTCATCAGCCAGTATGGCAAGATCATCCGCATCGACACCACCACCATCCGCGAGGCCGGCCGCTCCACCCAGGGCGTCAAGCTGCTCAACCTCGAGGAAGGCGATCGCGTTGCCGCTGCCGTCGTGATCCCCCCCGAAGAAGCCAAGGCCGAACCCGAAACCGGAACGCTCCTGCAGTAAGCGGGACACGACCCAGTCGACGATCGGAACCAGCCTTTGTATCAGGGCACGAATAAAGAGACCACATTGAAAACACGCAACGTGCTGAATTCTCAATTGCCCAAATTGCCACAATTGGCGGGTTGGAAAGACAAATAAAGACAAATTCCAGCCTGTCATCCTGAGGGGCGGAGCGACGAAGGATCTGCGCCTGCCTTCTGCTGCGAGCCCGCTCCATGCACTCGCAACGGCCATATCGCACGTCCGTCTCAAACTGTCTTGGAAGGGGCGCGGCCTCAATAGCCTGCTCTGAGCGTAGTGACAGCCTGCCCTGACCGAGGCTTCGCAAGACGCGGAGTCGAATGGTGCGCGTCGAACGGGTGCCGTAACTGTGCCTCTAAACGCACGAGCTTCAGCGCCTGTAACCCGGTGGCGTTTCCTCGCGAGCGAGGAGACGCCAGGGCGTGAGGGTGGGCAGCCGGGGTCCTGGCGAAACAACGTTTCGCCGGGGTGGCCCGAAAGCGATTCCTCGATTTCCCACGATTCGAAGTCGAATTCCGCTGGCGAGTCTTTGCGCGTAACTTCCGGACAGCCCGTGATACGACGCGCAAGAGCCTAACTCCCTGCACGGCGCACACACAGCGCACGCTTGTTTGTGGAGAATCCCAGTTCATCACCATCAAACTGCCGTCCTTCATTGAAATCGAAACGCCAAGCATATCCCGAAGGACGTCCGCGATCATCGTATCCGGTTGTGCTGCTCCATTGATTTCCCGTCAAGAACAAATTGCCCTTCACGTGAAATTTCATAGGTTCAGCATCGTGCCATCGAGAGCGCGGGTTTAGGCCCGGTGCTTTGGCGGTCGCATCGAAAATGCCCTGCAATTCACCAATGTTGGCTAGCCTCCAGTCATCGTGCCCCCCCAGACGTAGATCGTGGCAGTACCTCATGGCTTTGTGCCAGTTAATGTCTGTACCGTTGTCCTTCCCCGCCCACATGAGACCAGTAGAGGGATCAATCCAATACCCACGTGTCTGAGTGTCTTGGGTAGACCCTCCGCTTCCCCGGGAGGACTGACTAGTTGCCGATTGGCTTTGAACGGGCGTTGAGAACGCCCAGAGCAACGCAACTCCCGCAAAGAACAGTTCAGAGCCCATGGTCATCGCGGGGAACAGTGTATAGCTGGTTCCCTTCGTATCTGGCAGGGCAAAATAAAGGCAGATTTTGAATCGCCACATAAATGCCCTTGAAAACAAGCCGCTTCCGGAACCGCCTTTGTATCAGGGCACGACACTCGTGCCGCAACCCGCCCTCCAGGATCCGGGCTTCAGCCCCCGCGCTTTGAAAGGTCACGGCTTCAGCCGTGTCGTAGATCCCGACCAATGGGAACGCCTCTGACGGCTCCCCGCCGGGTCGCGCCACGTGAAACGCGACCCCACGGGCCGAGGTTTCCTCCTTACGGTTCGTACTTCCACAGGTCGTTCATGTACCCCGTGCCGGCGCCGGTTCCCGCCGAATCGTACCCCTCGCCGCCGAAGATCCACGCGTTGCCCGACGAGTCCATCCACACCAGACCCCGCTCCCGTCCTCCCGGAAGGTTGCTCGCGCTCGCCGTCCCCTCGGTTCCATACGCGCCGTCGTCGTTGGTCGTGTCGTCGCCGTCCACCCATGTCCAGTTGCCGTTGCTGGGCGTGAACTCCCAGGCGTCGTTGTACTCCCCGTTGTTTCCATAGCCGCCAAACAGCCAGAAGTTCCCCGCCGAGTCCACCCACGTCAACGAGCCCCAGCGCGCCGCCGGTTCGTTGCTCGCAGCACCCGTTCCTTCCGTGCCGTAGCTTCCCGTCGCGTTCGCCGTATTCGACCCGCTCACCCACGTCCATTCGCCCGAGCCGGTGTTGTACTTCCACAGATCGTTGAGATAAGCGCTCCCACCCCCCGTCGCCACCGAGTCGTACCCGTTGCCGCCAAAGAGGTACAGATCGCCCTTCCCATCCGTCCAGCCCACCGCCACGTTGCGCGCCCCCGGCACATTGCCCGCGGCCGCCGTGCCCAGTGTCCCGTAGATTCCGCTTTGCCCGTTCGTTTTGGACCCGCTCATCCACGTCCACTGGTTCGTGCTCGGGTCGTACCTCCACAGGTCATTCAGATAATTGCCGCAGCTGTCGCTCGCGTCGCACCCGATGCCCCCGAACAGCCACAGGTTTCCCGACGCATCCACCCAGCTCAGCGCATGCTTCCTCGCCGAAGGCACGTTGCCCGACGCCGCCGTGCCCGGCGTTCCAAACTGCCCCGCTCCCCCGTTCACGTTCGATCCCGCCACCCAGGTCCACTCGCCCGAGCTGGGACTGTACTTCCACAGATCGTTCAGGTACCCCGAGTTCCCCTTCGCGTCGTAACCCGCTCCCCCGAACAGCCAGAAATTTCCCGACGCATCCGTCCAGCTCGTCGGCGCGTTGCGCGCTCCGGGAATGTTCGCCGTCGCTCCCGTCCCCAGCGTCCCGTAAGTTCCCGTCTGATTCCCGGTCGTCGACCCGCCCATCCACGTCCACTGCCCCGTGCTCGGGCTGAATTTCCAAAGATCGTTCAGTGACGCGTCCCCGGCCTCCGTCCCCACCGAGTCGTACCCCTCCCCGCCGAACAGCCAGAAATTCCCTGACGTATCCGTCCAGCTGGCCGCGATCAGCCGGCCCCCCGGAACATTGCCCGCCGCCGCCGTCCCCATCGTCCCGTAGCTGCCATTCGCGTTGGCCGTCTTGCTGCCGCTCTCCCACGCCCATGTGCCCTTGCCCGTCGACGTCGGAGAGCCCCCGCTTCCCGACCCGCCGCTGCCGCTTCCACCCGTTCCCACCAGCCCGCCGCCCGACGAACCCGATCCCTTCCCTCCGCCGCAACCGGCCAGCCAGCCGACCACACTCATGCTCAGCAGAATCGCGCAGACTCGCGGGCCGCTGAGAAGCCGGCGATGCGTCTGGATTGCCCTACGTTTCATGTCAAAACCCCCCGGGATGAATTGCGACTCCGGATGAGTCGCCCCGTTGGGGGTGAGGTGTATCAATCGCCGGCTGGCGATGGTAGTTTCAATAAGCCTCAACCAGCCTCTGTAACGTTACAGCCGCGCCTTCGTCCTTTCTTTCCAGCAATTCCCGCGCCGCTCGCCGCCCCCTGACCGCTGTGCTCTGACCTCTGATCGCTGATCGCTGTGCTCTGACCTCTGATCGTTGTTCGCTGTTCGCTGATCGCTGACCGCTGTACCCTGATCCCGTGCGCCCTTCACCCCGCGCCCCCCATGTTTTCGCCCTCGATCTTCTCGAGCTCGCCGTCGGCTACGGCCTCATCCTCATCGTCATCTGGACCCCCAACCCCGCCCAGCGCATCCTCTACTGGACCGCCTTCGCCTGGATCGCCATCACCGCCATCCTCCGCCGCAAACAGATCGACTCCCACGGCCTCGGCCTCCGCGGTCTCCTGCCCTCCCTCTGGATCGTCGCCGTCGCCGCCGTCCTCTGCCTCGCCGCCATCGCACTCGCCGGCCACCTGCACACCCTCCATCGCCTCTATGGCCCGCTGCCCATCCTCACTCACCTCTGGGGATACGCCCTCTGGGCCCTCATGCAGCAGTTCATCCTGCAGATCTACGTCCTCACCCGCTTCCTCCGCCTCGGCCTGCGCCCACCCGCCGCCATCGCGCTCTCCGCCATCCTCTTCGCCCTCGCCCACATCCCCAATCCGGTTCTGCTCGTGGTCACGCCTCTCTGGGGAGCCATCTCCTGCTGGCTCTTCCTTCGCTATCGGAATCTCTATCCGCTCGCGCTCGCCCACGGCATCCTCGGCATGACCCTCGCCGTGACCATCCCCAACTCCATCAACCGCCACATGCGCGTCGGCCTCGGCTACGTCGAATACCCCACGCACGCGCCTCACCCATAACTGCGCTCTGCTCTGCGCTCTGTCCTCTGCGCTCTGCACACTGACCACTGACCACTGACCACTGACCGCTGAACGCTGACCGCTGACCACTGACCGCTGCACTCTGTGCTCTGTCCTTCAGCTCTGTGCCCTGTTCCGCACCGCAAAGAAGAACGGCAGCGACGCCATCCCCGCCGCCACGCAGAAAATCACCGCCGCCTCCACCGACACGTCGTAGAGAAACCCGATCGCCGCGCTCCCCAGGAACCAGAAAATTCCGTACCCCGCCGTGAACAGCCCATACGCCGACGGCCGCCGCTCCGCCGGCACCATCGTCGCCACCGCTGCCGGAATGATCGACTCATGCACGCCCATCCCCAGCCCCCACAGCGCCGCCCCCGCCAGCGCCCACCGGAATCCGCCCAGGAACACCAGCGGCGCCGACGCAATCGAAAAAAACGTCAGCGGGATCAGCACCGTCACCCCGAAGCGATCGAACAGCCTCCCGAACAGCAGCGATCCCGCGCCGCCCGTCGCCATCGCCACCGAATAGAAAATCGGAATCCACACCGCCGGCGCCACGCTCTGCTTCTGCAGATGGAACGCGATCAGCTGGAAGTCTGCAAACCCCGCCGCCACCAGCGCCGCCCCCACCAGATAGATCCAGAATTGCCGTCCCATCCCCGCCGCACCCGCAGTGATCTCGGAAACGCTCGGCGAGTGCGGCTCCAGATCCTCCGGCCGCGGATACAGAAATTTTGTAACCACAATCAGCACACATGTGATCGCCGCCGGAATCGCCAGCGCCGCGAATCCCAGCCGATATTCGCCGCGATACGCCAGGATCGCCGCCAGCATCAGCGGCCCCAGCAGCGCCCCCGCCTGATCCAGCCCCTCGTGCAGCCCGAACGCCCACCCGATCCCCATCTCTTTCCCCGCGTGCGAAAGCATCACGTCGCGCGGCGGGTTGCGGATCGCCTTCCCCACCCGCTCCAGCACGATCAGCACCGCCGCCGTCTCCCAGTTCCGCGCCAGCGCCAGCGACGGCACCGCCGCCATCTGCACGAAGTAGCCGAAGATCGTCATCGGCCAGAACTGCCCCGTCCGCTCGCTCACGCGCCCCGAGAAAAAACGCAGCCCATAGCCCAGCAGCTCGCCCAGCCCCGCCACCACCCCGACAATCGCCCCCGTCGCCCCCAGCGTTTCCAGGAACGGCCCGCCGATGCTGCGGCCGCCCTCGTACACAAAATCCGCAAAAAAACTCACCACCCCGATCATCAGCACGAAGCGCAGTGCCACCCTCGCCGGCGCGCTGCGCGTCGATCCCCTCACCGCTGCCATTCGTCCCTGAATCCTTCCTGGCATTGAAGATGCATCGGGCCCGCGGCCGTCGTGCAACCGTTTTCCTGCCTGCCCGTCTGTGAACGTCCCGTAAACGGCCGGAAAAAACAATCCGCTCGGCTGGCACAAGGCGTAGTTGTTTATGTAGTCTAATCCGCACTGCGAGGACCCCCGCCTGGCGTTCCCCAGAGGTTTCTCCAGAACACCTGGTCTGGTCCTCAAAATCCGATGGAGGAATGACAACATGAAGCAATCCCTGAAGACCATGATGGTCGCCGCAGCGGTTTCCGGTCTGCTCAGCGGCGTGACAGTCATGCACGCCCAGACAGCCGTGAACTCGTCCGCGACGCCCATTCTGAAGGCGGGCAAATTGTCGTTCGCCGGCACCGACTTCGCCAAAGCTGCCAAGCACTCCTGTAAAGGCAAAAACGATTGCAAGGGGCAGGGCGGCTGCAAGAGCAGCGACAACGGCTGCAAAGGCAAGAACAGCTGCAAGGGTAAGGGCGGCTGCGCGACCGACGGCTCGAATCCGCATCCTTCTGTCTAGTTTCACCCTGGCGGGAAGGGCCGCCTCACCCGCGGCCTTTCCTTGCTTCTCCCGCTGTGCTGCACTCTGTGTTCTGAAACCTGCGCTCTGCACCCTGACCGCTGCACCCTGACCGCTGAACGCTGACCGCTGAGCTTTGAGCTCTGTTCCCCGAGGTTCCCCTTGCCTGCAAATCGCTTCAACGGCTTCACCGACTACGGCGTCGGCATCGGTCTGCGCATCCCCCACTACCAGCACATCCTTTCCCGCCATCCCGTCGTCGACTGGTTTGAAATCATCTCCGAGAACTACATGGTCGACGGCGGCCGTCCCCTCGAAGTCCTCGACCAGATCCTCGAGCAATACAAAATCGTCCAGCACGGCGTCTCCATGTACTTCGGCTCCGCCGATCCCCTCAGCCGCGAGCATCTCAAGCGCCTCAAAGGCCTCGTCCGCCGCACCAAAACTCCCTGGCTCAGCGATCACCTCTGCTGGGGCTCCGTCGACGGCCGCTATACCCACGACCTTCTCCCCATGCCCTACACCTGGGAAGCCGTCGCGGTCACCGCGCAGAAAATCCGCCAGGTGCAGGATTTCTGCGAAGTCCCCGTCGTCGTCGAAAACGTCTCCAGCTACGCCGAATTTCATGTCTCCGAGATGACCGAGTGGGAGTTCCTCACCGAAGTCGTCGAACGCGCCGACTGCGGCATCCTTCTCGACGTCAACAATATTTATGTCTCGTCGAAGAACCACACCTTCGACCCCTTCGCCTACGTCAACGCCGTCCCCGCGCATCGCGTCGCTCAGATCCACATCGCCGGCCACAGCAAATTCGAGAAATACATCCTCGACACCCACGACCACCCCGTCCTCCCCGCCGTCTGGCGTCTCTACGCGCGCGCCATCGAGCGCTGCGGCCCCACCGCTACCCTCCTCGAGTGGGACGACAACATTCCCAGTTTCGACGAGGTCCACGCCGAGGCCCTCAAGGCCAACAAATTCCTCAGGGCCGCTGCCGACGCCGCCCCCCAACAGAACAGCCTCGCCGCCGTCCAGGCCGCCGCCGCCTCCATCGTCGCGCCCTCCCACTCCGGAGCCTCGCGATGACCGGCCCCGCCCCCTCGCCCAGCCTGCTCGAAATTCAGCGCCGCATGGCTGCCGCCGTCATGCATCCCCTCACCCGCAGCGAGACCATGCCGCGGAAGCGTCGCGACGGCGCCTCCAATACCAGCGAAGCCGACGCCATCATCAGGCCCAACGACCGCCTCACCTCCTTCGAGCGCCTCGAAATCTACAACCGCCAGTACTGGTTCCGCCTCTACTCCTGCTTCGAAGAAGATTTCCCCGGCCTCCAGGCCATCCTCGGCCGCCCAAAATTCGACGCCCTCATGCGCGCCTACCTCACCGACTGCCCCTCGGAGTCCTTCACCCTCCGCAACCTCGGCTCCCGCCTCGAAGCCTGGCTCGCAAAGAATCCCGCTCACCTCGGCCCCCATCCGCGGCTCGCCCTCGATATGGTCCGCCTCGAGTGGGCCCACATCGAAGCCTTCGACTCCGAAGAGCGCCCGCGCCTCAGCGCGGAAAAACTCGCCGCCATCGACCAGAACTCCACCCTCCAGCTGCAGCCGTATCTCCGCCTCCTCGCGCTTTCCTGGCCCGTCGACGACCTGCTCCTCCAGGTCCGCACCGAAAACGGCAGCGCCGCCTCCTCCGCCAACAATGCCAGCGTCGCGCGCCGCCGCCGCCATGTGCGCCACGTTGCCGCCATGGCCCCCCGGCCCATCCACCTCGCCGTCCATCGCCACGAAAATTCCGTCTGGTACAAAGAGCTCCCGCCCGAGGAATTCCGCCTCCTCGCAGCGCTCATTGCCGGCCAAACTCTGGGCGACGCCATCGACCTCGCCCTCCAGGACAGCAAACTCCCCGAAGAACAGCGCGCCGCGTTTCTCCAGGAAGCCTTCGCCGGCTGGTCGATGCTCGGCTGGTTCACTTCCTGACCCCGCTCCGCGCCATGACAGAAAGGCAACACCCATGAGCACCCCTGCGACTCCCACCGCTTCCGGCAAACTACTCGGCTTCATCTCCGCGCTCTATCGCCGCTTCCAGGTTCTCTCCGCGAAACTTGAGTCGCCCTTCCTCCTCCTCGTCCGCGTCTACTGGGGCTGGCAGTTCGCCCAGTCCGGATGGGGCCGCCTCCACCACCTCGACACCGCCACCGGCTTCTTCGCCAGCCTCGGCGTTCCCGCCCCCGGCCCCACCGTCATCTTCGTCTCTCTGCTCGAATTCATCGGCGGCATCCTCCTCATCGGCGGCCTCGCCACCCGCTTCATCGGCCTGCTGCTCGCCGGCGACATGATGATGGCCTACCTCCTCTCCGACCACGCCGCCCTCAAAGCCATCGTCAGCAACCCCGGCCAGTTCTACGGCGCCGACCCCTATACCTTCCTCTTTGCCTCGCTCATGGCCCTCATCTTCGGCGCCGGCCGCTTCTCCGTCGACTACCTCATCTTTCGCCGCAAAGGCTGCTGACCCCCGCTCCCCGCCCGTACCGAAACCCCCGGCGCGGTGCTAACGTCTAATGGATGGTCCCGGCCACCCAAAGACGAACCATGAACCTCCTCACCTGCATCCAGCGTTCGCTCCCTGCAGCCGCTCTCGGCGCCCTCGCATGCTTCGCCGCCTCCTCTCCCGCTCAGCAGCCGGCGCAGTCCGCCGCCGCTGCCGCCGCGGCCCCCACTCCCGGCATGCCCCTCTCCCTGCCCGTCACCGTCGTCGACAAAAAAGGCGACCCCGTGAAAGATCTCAAAGCCGCCGATCTCACCCTCACCGACAACGGCCAGATTCAGAACATCCAGTCCTTCGCTCCCGCCCAGCCCGGGCCCATGACCTTCGCCATCGTCGGCCAGACCAGCGCCAGTCAGCGCACCGAGCTCGGCGATATCCGCCTCGCCAGCGTCCACTTCATCGATCACACCCTCCCCGGCACCGACGATCGCGCCTTCGTCATCCAGTACGCGCATGAAGTCGACCTGCTCGAAGAGCCCACCGCCACCATCAATAAGCTGCACGATGCCCTCAATCAGCTCGGATCGCCGCAGTTTGGCAATCAGTCCGGCGGCGACAGCAGCGATCAGAGTTCCGGCGAGCACACCGGCGGCAACTGGGGCGGTACCCTCTACGACGCCATCTATCTCGCCGCCACCGAAGTCATGGCGAAGCAGCCCGGCCACCACATCCTCATCCTCATCGGCGATGGCATCGACCGCGACAGCAAGGAGTCGGTGACTGACGCTGTCGAAGCCGCCCAGGCCGCGCACACCGCCATCTTCGCCATCTATTACAAGGGCGAAGAAGAGCGCCAGAACAATAACTCCAGCCCCGGTATGAATCGCCGCGGCGGCATCGGCGGCGGTGGCTACCCCGGTGGCGGCGGTTATCCCGGCGGAGGCGGCTATCCCGGGGGAGGCGGCGGCGGCCGGCGCGGCGGCGGTGGTCAGTCTCCTTCCGAAGCTCCCCACGTCGACGGCCGGGACACCCTCGAGAAAATCTGCAACGCTACCGGCGGCTACATGATCGAGGGCCGCAAAGACAAAGCCGACGAAGCCTACGGCAAGCTCACCGCCCTGCTGAAGAATCAGTACACCATCTCCTGGGTCCCCGATTCCAGCACCGCCCAGTCCGCCTCCCATCACCTCACCCTCACCACAAAGAAGGGCGATATCTGGGCCCTCGTGCAGCAGGATTACTCCGCAGCGCGGTAGAATGGGGCTTCCCCGGCTCCGGCTTCTGCCCGGCCTCGATTCCCTGGGCCTCCTTGTCGGCTTTTCCCGCATGCGACGCGCGCTTGCCACTCTGTTGCTGGTCGTCTTCAGCCTCCCGCTGATCGCGCCCGCGCTCGCCTCCACACCCGACGATGCGCAGCTCCCCGCCTGCTGCCGCCGCCACGGCAAACACCACTGCGCGATGTACCGCGAAATGGGGCGCATACCCTCGCCCTTCGTCGTCATTTCGGAAAAGTGCCCCTACACTCCCTTCGGACACGCCCCCTTCGTCGTCCCCCATCCCCTGGCCGCGCCAACCCGCCACGCCCTCGCCCTCGCCGCTCCCGGACCCGCCGCCCTCGTTCGCGCTGCTGAAGCCGGCTACCGCATCTCCGCCGATCGTACCCGCCACAAGCGCGGCCCGCCTCAGCCACTCGCCCTAAGCTGATCCACCTTTCATAACAGTTGTGTTCTCACACGCCCTCGGGCCGGTTGCGCCCGGCTGCGGCCTTATCGTGCCTGCAGTCGGCAGAACCGAATGAAGCATCAAGGCGGGAAATCTTATGAGGCATGTTCTTAGCTTGTTGGCAGTCATCCTTCTTCTCGAATCCGTCGCCCATGCCACGATCTTCGGTTCTGTTCGTGGCGTCGTCCACGATCCTCAGCACCGGCCCATTCAGCACGCGACCATCTCCCTGAAAGCTCTGAACGCGGACTGGACGCGAACCCAAACCTCCGACGAGAACGGCGAATTCAACTTCAATCCCGTACCCATCGGCAATTACATCGTTACCGTCTCGTCGAGTGGTTTCGAGAAGATGACCCAGACCGTCACCGTTCAGTCCGATACCACCCCGGTGCTGCACTTCCAGATGACCGTCGCCGGCGTGAACGAAAACGTTGTCGTCTCGGGAACGACGGCCGAGCCAACCACCCAAACCGTGACCCCCACCACCATGGTCGACCGCGCCGACATTCAGCAGACACCGGGAGCCGATCGCACCAACGGCATGGAGATGATCACCGACTACGTGCCCGCCGCCTACGTAACCCACGACATGCTGCACATGCGCGGGGGACATCAGGTGGAGTGGCTCATTGACGGAGTGCCGATCCCCAACACCAACATTGCCAACAATCTCGGACCCCAGATCGACCCCAGGGATATCGATTATCTCGAAGTCTTCCGCGGCAGCTACGACGCCGACTATGGCGACCGCACCTATGGCATTTTCAATGTCGTCCCGCGCAACGGATTTGAGCGGGATCACCAGTGCGACCTCGTCCTCCTCGCCGGAAACTTCTATCAGACCGACGATCAGTTCAGCTGCGGATCCCACACCGAGCGCGCCGCCTGGTATGCCAGCCTCAACGGCAATCGCAGCAATTACGGCCTCCAGACCCCCGTACCCCAAGTCGTCAACGATGCCGCCAGCGGCGTCGGTGGATTCGCCTCCTTCATCTTCAATCCCAACCCCGGCAATCAGTTTCGTCTGGTCGGGTCCCTCCGCCGCGACTACTACCAGATCCCCATCGATCCCGACCCCAATTCCGTCGGAAACAGCATTTATCCCAGCTACGGTCTGCATGATGCCGAGGCTGAGCCCGATGGCTACGCCATCTTCTCCTGGGTCCACACCTTTAATCCCAATGCCCTGCTCACCGTCTCGCCGTTCTATCACTACAACGGTGCCGACTATAACGGCGGCGCCGGCGATTTCCCCGTCATCTCCACCGTCACCCAAACCGCCAATTATCTCGGCATGCAGTCGGCGCTGAATCTCGATGTCCGGCGCAATGACATCCAGGCGGGCGTCTACGGATTCTTCCAGCACCAGTACAACTACTTTTTCAACGAGTACACCGACGGCACCCCCAACGTCTCTCCCTCCTCCATCGGCGTCAATGGCGGCCTCGCCGCCTTCTTCGTCAACGACAAATTCAAAGTCGCTCCCTGGCTGACCCTCATCGCAGGCCTGCGCGAAACCGCATTCAGCGCCACCATCACCGAGCAGGCCACCGATCCACGCGTCGGCGCCGCCGTCAGAGTCCCTCACCTGGGTTGGGTCTTCCGCGGATTCTACGGCTACTACTACCAGGCGCCTCCCCTCTCCACCGCCACCGACGCGCTGCAAAATCTCGCCAGCGGCCAGGGGTTCGGCTTCTCGCCCCTGCACGGCGAACGCGATATCGAGTGGCAGGTCGGCGTCACGATCCCCTACAGGAGCTGGATCCTCAGCGCCGACAACTACGAAACCAGAGCCGAAAACTGGCTCGACCACAACAACATCGGTGAGTCGAACATTTTCTGGCCCATCACCTGGGACTACGCTCAGATTCAGGGCTGGGAATTAACCCTCAACTCGCCCAGCGTCTGGCGTCACGGCCGATTCCATCTCGCCTACGCCAATCAAATCGCCCAGGCAACCTCGCCCATCACCGGAGGCCTGATCTGCCCTCCCAACTCCACACCGGACACCTGCGGCCTCGATATCCCCCCCGGCCTTTCCCCCGTCGATCACGATCAGAGAAATACTCTCAACGTCGGCTACAACGCCCCCCTGCCCTGGCAATCCTATGCCTCCACCAATGTCTATTACGGCTCCGGTTTCACCAACGGCCTTCCCGGTGTGCAGTATCCGGGCGATTATCTGCCCAGCCATACCCAGGTGGATCTCTCGCTGGGTAAGAGCTTCGCGGAGAAATACACCTTGTCCGCAACGGCTGTGAATCTGGCCAACCGCCGGGTACAGCTGGATAACAGCCTCACCTTCGGTGGATTTCACTGGAACGATCCACGGCAGATTTACGGGGAGTTTCGCTACCATTTCAGCTATTGAATCCCTCCTCGCTCGCTCGCAACCGGCCTGGCTCTTCGCAGCCCGGTCGGTTGCGCCCGCTCGACCACAGCCTCAGCTTCGGCGGCTTCCCTGAAAATGATCCCCGCCGGATCTGCGCGCAGCTTCGCTGCCGGTTTCACTTCTAAAATGAAGGAGTGGCTCTCGCCGCTCCAGTTCTCACCGCTCAGGAACGACGCTGGGTCACCCCCGGCGTCGTCCCTCTCTACTGGCATCTCCTCAGCCTCGATGCGCCCACCGTCGCCGTCCTCTGGGCCTGGGCCTTCGCCCGCGCCGCGCGCCTTCCCGTCTCCCCTTCCGCGCTCGCCGTCCTCGGCATCGGAACCTGGCTGATCTACGTCGCCGACCGCCTCCTCGACAGCCGTTTCTCCCCGCGCCGCCATCTCCGCGAACGCCACTTCTTCCACGCCCGCCATCGCCGCCCGCTGCTCGCCGCCTCCGCCCTCGCCGCTCCGCTGCTGCTTTGGCTCATTGCTGTCATGCCCGCCGCCGCCCGCCGCGCCGATACCCTCGTCTTCGCCGTCTCCGTGCTCTACTTTGCCGGCGTCCACCTTCCCGTCCTGCGCCTCCGCCGCTGCTTCCCCCGCGAAGTCGCCGTCGGCATTCTCTTCGCCCTCGCCACCGCCATCCCCGCCTGGTCTAACCCCGCCTCGCCCCACGCGCTGCTCATCGCCCCCGTTCTCCTCTTCGCCGGCCTCTGCATCCTCAACTGCCTCGCCATCGAAGTCTGGGAACGCGCCGCCCCGTCCCCGCTCTCCCTCGCCATCCCCATCCTCGCCGCTGTCCTCATCTTCGCTTCACTCGCGCTGCTGCTCGCCCCCCGCGCGCCCCTCTCCGCCGCGTTCGAAGCCGAATCCGCCGCCCTGCTCTCCTCCCTTTTGCTCCTTGCGCTCCATCGCCTCCACCGCCGCTCCCTCCGTCGCACCTCCTCTCCCGACCGCCACAACCGGTTCCTCCTCGCTCTGCGCGTTGCCGCCGACGCAGCCCTCCTCACCCCCATCCTCTTCCTCCTTCCATGGCATCCGTAGAGCGCCTCCCGGAAATCGACGGCCTCGGCCCGGCCAGTTCGTCTCCCCACGTCCTCCCCCCCGAGCCGCCCGCGCATTTCGACCGCATCGCCCGCCTCTACCGCGCCATGGAATACCTCAGCTTCGGCCCCATGCTCGAACGCTGCCGCTTCCATCACCTCCCCGCGCTCACCCACGCGCGCCGCGCCCTCATCCTCGGCGACGGCGACGGCCGTTTCCTCGCGCAGCTCCTCGCCGCCGCCCCGCATCTCCACGCCGACGCCGTTGACGTCTCGCCCGCCATGCTCCAACTCCTCCGCGGCCGCGTCGAAAATGCGCGCGCCCTCGGCCGCCTCACCATCGCCTGCGCTGACGCTCGCACCTTCCATCCGCCGCACGCCGGCTACGACCTCGTCGTCACCCACTTCTTTCTCGATTGCCTCACCGAACCCGAAGCCGCGCGCCTCATCGCCCGCCTGCGCCCGTATCTCGTCCCCGGCGCCACCTGGCTCGTCTCCGAATTTCAGGTTCCCGCCCGCGGCCTGCTCCAGCGCACTCTCGCCCGCGCCCTCATCGCCGGCCTCTACGCTGCCTTCCGCGTCCTCACCGGCCTGCGCGTCCATCGCATTCCGCCCTGGCAGATGCTTCTCGCCCACCATGGCTTGACCTGCAACGCCCGCCGCTCCTGGCTCGGCGGTCTGCTCGTCTCCGAACGCTGGAACCTCCCCGGGCAACCACCCCATCCCCCGCGCGTTCCCACTCCTCAGTGAGCCGTTTCCCCCAACCCATCCCGCCCACAGCAACGCGCGGCATCGACCCCGGCCCTGAACCCTTCCCCGGCTTGCCTTCGCCGCCCCAGCCCATCCCTGCACCCGGCCCTCCCCCGGACCCCGATCCCGAACCTTACCCCGGTCCCATCCCCGCGCCGCAGCCCGTCACACGCAGTGCGGCGACCCTGCCTCTTCTGCCTGCAAAAGCCTGAAAAACCCGATGCAACCGGGCGCGAAATTAACATTTCCCCCTGCCCCGCATTGTTACAATCGCGTTAAAAGGACCGCGCACAGAGACTCTGAGCGATTGTTCCGCTGAATCCCATGAATTTGTATATTCTTCGCCATGCCAGCGCCGGCACTCGCCGCGCCAATCCCGCCATTGACGTCAAACGCCCCCTCGACAAGGAGGGCAAACAGCAATGCTTCCTCATCGGCGGCTTCCTCGGCGCCCTCAACGTGCAGTTTGACCGCGTCGTCTCCAGCCCCCTCAAGCGCGCCCTGCAAACCGCCTCGCTCGTCGGCACCGAAACCGGTTTCGAAGGCAAAATCGAGGTCTCCGATGCCCTCGCTCCCGAAGCCGGCGTCGCCAAATTCCAGGAGCTCGTCCGCAGCCTCGCCAAATACGAGAACGTCCTCGTCGTCGGACACAATCCCAACCTCGCCGTCTTCTTCGGATCGCTCCTTGCTCCCGGAGGCCGCATCGCCGCGCGTCTCCGCAAAGGCGCCATCGCCCGCGTCGACTGCGCCCGCCTCCCCGGCACCCTCCACTGGCTCGTCGATCCCAGGATTCTCCGCGGCTACGCCAGAGCCACGAAAAGCTCGCGCCCAAAGACCTCGCGGAAATAATCCGCCTCTTTGCGCAGCGACCACAGCTCCAGCTCCGCCCCCGTGCGCCCCGGCAGCAGCTCCAGCAGGACCCGCCGCGGATACACCCGCACCCGCACCTTCAGCACGTCGCTGGCCCGGTCCTGATTCAGCGCCACCGCCAGCCGCAGCAGCACCACCGCCCGCCGCACATGCTCGTACTCCTCCGGAGGCACCTGCCGCATCGTGCGCCCCTCCGGCGAAGGCCGGCTCTTGCCCTGGTAGCGCGCAATCGCCGACGTCACCACCCGCTGCTGCGGCGTGAACCCGTACAGCTCCGAGTTCGCGATGATGTACTGCGCGTGCCGGTGATACCCCTGGTGGTTGAGAAATTTCCCGATGTCCCGCAGCAGCGCCGCCGCTTCCAGCCATGTCTCATACTCCGCCGGCAGCTCGTGTACCGCCGCCAGGTCCCGGAACATCTGCGCCGCATGCTGCCGCACCGGCTCCGCCTGCCGCGGATCGATCCCGTATCTCCGGCACGCCTCTTCCACCGCCTGCCGGCGCTCGCGCTCGAATTCCTGGTGCGCCGAGGCCCGCGGATCCTGCTCCGCCAGCATCTGCGCCAGGATTCCGTCGCGCAGCCCCATCGGCGAGTAGCGGAATCCCGGCAGCGCAAACCCCTCCAGGATTTCCGCCAGCACATGCGCCCCCGCCACGATAATCTCCGACCGCTTCGGCCCGATCCCCGGCACCGCCGATCGCTCCCCCGTCTTCATCTTCGTCAGCTTCGCCGTCAGCCGCCGCACCGTCTGCGTCGGCACCAGTTCCTTGCTCGCCCGTCCCTTCCCCAGCGCCCGCCCCGCGTCCGACAGCGCCGCCGCCGTGCCCGACGTCCCGATCACCAGCCGCACCCGCTCCGCATGAATCCGCCGCGTCGCCCGTCGCAGTTCCCGGTGGATGAATTGCCGCAGCCGCCGGATTTCATCCTTCCCCGGCGTCTCGCTGCGCACAAATTCCTGCGTCAGCCGCACCGCTCCCAGCGGCAGGCTCATCGTCTCGTGAATCCGTTTGTGCTCCGACAGCGTGATCTCGCAGCTCCCGCCCCCAATATCCACCAGCAGACACCGCCCCCCCGCGCCCGCTTCGTTCTCCACCACCCCGCGATGGATCAGCCTTCCCTCTTCCAGCCCCGAGATGATCTCCACCTCCCAGCCCGTCTCATCCCGCACCCACGCCAGAAACACCCGCGAATTCCGCGCGTCCCGCATCGCCGACGTCGCCACCGCCCGCACCTTGTCCGTGCCGTGCGACTGCACCGCCTTGTGGAACCGCTTCAGCGTCCGCAGCGTCGCCGCCATCGCTTCCGGGGAAACAATCCCCGACTCGAAGACGCTCCCCCCCAGCCGCGTCACCTCCCGGTCCTCATGCACGATGCGCAGCCGATGCTGCACCACCCGGCCGATCTTCAGCCGGCACGAGTTCGATCCGATGTCGATGGCCGCAAAAGTCTGCATGTTCTCCGCAACGCCCGGGGAATCTTCGATCCTTCAGGCCTTTCTGGATGCCGCACCGCGGCCGCTCGCTGCAACCCTTCCGCCGCCCCCATCGCTGCCCATCGCCGGTCGCCGCGCCCCCGCCGCCGGCTTCGTTGCCAGCCACTCCCCCATCAGACGCCCGCGCAGCTTTGCCGCCATCATCATCGCCGCCGCAAAATGCTTCTCCCGTTCCCCCTCGATCAGCCCCACCAGCTGCGTCGCCTCTTCTCCCAGCGCCGCGTGCGCTTCCTCGGCCAACACCAGCCAGTCGTGCCAGTCGCCGATCTCGTCCTGCAGCTTCTTCAGCGCTTCACCCACCTGCCGCGCCTGCTCGTCGCCCCGCGCCGCCAGCTCCGCCACGTACCGCGCCTTCTTCGCTCCCTTGCGAAAATCGTGCAGATTGCTCGCATCCAGCACCTGCATCTCCGACGCCAGCCGCGCAAAGTGATCCAGCGCCACCACCCCCGGCGGCTTCTTCCGCCCACGCAGTGCCGTCCGTGCCCGCAGCGAACCCTTCAGCTCATCGAGCCGCTTGTCCAGTTTCGCCGCCAGCCCGCCCGCTTCCGCCTTCAGTCCCCCGGCCAGATCGCTCCGCCGGTGCTTCAGCCACGCATCCAGATCGTCCGCCTCCTGCTCCAGGCCCCGCGTGTGCGGACCCGCCCGCAGCGCCGCCCCCGGCGTCTCCAGTACGTCTGCCTCTCCCATCGCCGCTGCCGGCTCCTCACCGCTCTTCGCCGCATCGCGGCGCGCCGCGCGCTCCACCAGCTTCTCCAGCAATTTGCGATGCACATCCAGATCCCGCACCGGTCCCGCCTCCCGCCGGATGCGCTTCAGCATCTTCATCGTCGCCGTCGCCGCCTCGCGCAGCGGCTCCCCTGCCTCGCCCGCCGGCAGATTCCGCACCAGATCCTCCAGCGTCGCCTGCAGCCGCCGCGTCCCCGTACGCGTGTCATGCACCGGATCCACCTCCGGATCCTCCGCGCATTTCGTCAGGTTTTCCCGCAGCTTTCCCGCCAGCCGCCCCACGTTCTCCAGATCCTGATTCATCGCCCGCCCGCCCGTTTTCGCGGGCTCTCACTGATATTCTGAACTCTCTGCCGAGCTTCGACCAGATGACCTATCCTCCTCTGTCCAAAACCCAGTCGGCGTCCCCGTCTGTCCAGCCTTCGCTCTACTCTACGCCCGCCCGCGCCTGGACCCTCCTCGTTCTCGTCTTCATCGCCGTCTATTTCGCCGCCCTCTTTTCTCCCGCTCTCCTCGACGACGCCGACGCCACCCACGCCCAGGCCGCCCAGCATATCGTCACCAGCGGCGACTGGGTCACCATGTACGTCAACGGCATCCGCTACCTCGAAAAACCCCCGCTCCCCTACTGGATGGTCGCCGTCGACTACCACCTCTTCGGCTTCAACGTCTTCGCCACCCACCTCCCCATGGCTCTCGCCGTCCTCGCCTGCGCCTGGCTCGTCTGGCTCTGGAGCCGCCGCGCCTGGGGCGATCGCGCCGCCTTCTACGCCGCCCTCGCCATGCTCACCTCGGTCGGCGTCTTTCTCTTCACCCGCACCCTCATCCCTGAATCCCTCCTCACCTTTTTCCTCCTCCTCTCGCTCTACTGCTTCCTCACCGGCGTCGAAGACCGCAAACCCTCGCGCTTCTACATCGCCTACGCTTCGCTCGCCATCGCCCTCCTCGCCAAAGGACTCATCGCCCCCGTCTTCTTCATCGCCGCCGTCGTCCCCTACCTCATCCTCACCGGCGACTGGCGCCGCTGGCGCCACTTCCATCTCTTCACCGGACTCCTCCTCTTCCTCGCCATCGGCGCCCCCTGGCACATCCTCGCCGGCCTCCGCAATCCCGACTACGGCCACCCCTCCGGCAACATCCCCACCCCCGGCCACGTCCACGGATTCTTCTACTTCTACTTCATCAACGAGCACTTCCTCCGCTTCCTCGGCCTCCGCTATCCCCACGACTACAACCGCCAGCCCTGGTTCGTCTACTGGCTCGGCCAGCTCATCTGGCTCTTCCCCTGGAGTCTCTTCCTCCCCGTCGTCGCCCGCCGCGCCTGGCGCAACCGCCACCTCTTCTATTCCGACCTCCGCTACGACGCCACCAACACCATCCAGTTCCTCGATCCCAAACTCACCGCCTTCGAATCCTCCGCCCTCGCCGCCCGCCTCCGCTTCCGCGCCCGCACCAGCCTCCTCCTCGCCCTCTACGGCGGATTCATCCTCGTCTTCTTCGCCATCTCCACCAACCAGGAGTACTACACCTGGCCCGTGTATCCTGCCGCCTTCATGCTCATCGCCGGCGGCCTCTCCGTCATCGAAGAATCCCAGAGCGAAGGCCGCAAAGGCTCCTCAGGATGGCTCACCGGCGCCCACATCTTCTTCCTCGTCACCGGCCTCGTCTGCGCCGCCCTCCTCGCCTGGGGGCTCTGGCAGTCCCGCCACCTTCCTTACGTCGCCGACATCGGCACCCTCATGGCGCATCGTGGCGTGGGTGACTACACCCTCTCCCTGTCGCACTTCTTCGATCTCACCGGTCCCTCCTTCGCCGCGCTGCGCATGCCCGCCGTCCTCGCCGCTCTCGCCTTCTTCCTCGGACCCCTCGCCGCCTGGCGTCTCCGCCGCAAAGGTCACGCCTTTGAAGCCACCGTCAGCGTCGCCTTCACCCTCGCTGTCATCCTCATCGCCGCCCACATCGCCCTGGTCCGCTTCCAGCCCATGCTCTCCAGCAAGGCCATCGCCCGCACCGTCAACCGCATCGTCGCCGCCCCCGCCGATGCCGACGCACAGCTCATGCTCTACGGCGATCAGGCCGACGGCTCCTCCATCCTCTTCTATACCCAACGCCCCGGCCTGCTCGTCCACGGAGCCACCAATTACTTCGCCCCCGACCCGGAAACCCATGGCGAAGTCTTCGGCTCTTCCATGATCTGGGGCTCCGATTATCCCGACGCCCCGCACATCTTCCTCAGCGACGCCGATCTGCTCCGCATGTGGGGGAACGGACCCCGCAAACTCCTCTTCGTCCCCGGCGACTTCCACGACCACGTCGTGGCCCTGCTCGGTTCCCGCCTCTACAAGATCCAGGAAGTCTCCGACAAAACCCTCTATACCGACCGCCCCCTCTAGCCCCCAACTCCTCCCAGCTCCTCCCTTCTTCCTCCCAGCTCCTCCCTCCTACGGCAGCTTCTGCACCGGCGTCCCTTCCGGAATCTCCAGCTGGAACGTCGTGTCGTCCAGCGGCTCGTTCAGCACCAGCTTCTCGATCGTGATCACGATCTGCTGCTCCTGCAGCGGCCACTTGATCGTCACCGTGCCCGGATACTGCACCGTCCCAAACGTCTGCAGCGGCCCATAAATCGCCTGCGTCTGCACCTGCCCGTCCGCGCCGTAGATGTCCTCCCCGATCGGCCGCAGCGTCAGCCGGCTGAAGTGAATCACCCGCTTCGCCAGCAGCACGTTGCTCTCCCCCGCACGATTCAGCACCGTCAGCAGATATTCCGGCTGGAACTCCAGCTTCCTCGTCTTCGCATTCATCCCCGTCGGATTGTCCGACGTCACCAGCAGCAAATCCTCCGGCCCGATCTTCCGGATCAGCAGCGAATCGGAAAAAATGAACGGCCGCATGTTTTCCAGCGGATTCGGCGACAGCTTCCGGATCGCATTCGTTCCTTCCACCACCTTGTTCTTCGGCGGTATCCACAGCTTGAACGTGTCGCCGTCGCTCGCCATGTCGAACGCCCGCGTGTGCACCACCGGCAGGAACCCGATCACCCGCAGCGACTCCGGCTTCCGCATCCGGATGTATCCGCTGAACGGGGTGATCGTCGTCTGCTTGCCTTTCAGCGTCCCGCCCTCGATCGCCGTGAACGTCACCGTCGCGCTCAGCGTATTCACTGCGTCGTACTGCTTGTTGATGATCTCCACCAGCTGTTCCGGCGGCGCCGAGAGCACATTCGTCGGCATCTTGGCCTGCGGCACCCTCCGCGTATGCCACAGGCACCCGTTCAGCGCCGGCAGCATCAGCAGCAGCGCTGCACCGATCCCCCCGCGCCATCCCCTCATTGCGGCGTTCCCGCGTTCCGCACCGCCCGGCGATAGGCCTGCACGTCCTTCGCGTGCTCCTCCAGAGTCGCCGAGAAACGCGACTGCCCCGATGGATCGGCCCCCGCCGCTACGAAATACAGATAGTTTGTCTGCGCCGGATGCATCGCCGCTTCCAGCGACTTCAGCCCCGGATTGCAGATCGGCCCCGGCGGCATTCCCGTATGACGATACGTGTTGTACAGCGAGTCCGCATGCAGATCCGACTCGTAAATCGTTCCCCGGTACCGCCCCTCCAGCAGCGCCGCGTAAATCACCGACGGATCCGTCATCAGCGGCATGCCCTTCGCCAGCCGATTCTCGAAAACGCTCGCCACCAGCGGCCGCTCCGCGTCGATCGGCGTCTCCTTCTCCACCAGCGACGCCAGCGTCACCGTCTGGTGATAGCCCGACGTCAGCCCGATCCCCGCCGTTTCCTGCCGGAACCGCTTCACCATCGTCGCCATCATCTCCTGCGGCTCCGTGTGCCGTGCGAACCGGTACGTGTCCGGAAACAGATATCCCTCAAGGCTCGTCGCCGTCGGATCCAGATCCCGGATCAGCCACCCATCCTTCTGCGCCGCCGTGATGAACGCTGCCCGCGACCCCAGGCCCTCTTCTTCCACCCGCGCCCCAATGTCGAAAAGGTTCGACCCCTCCGGAATCGTCAGCGCAATCGTATAGACGTCCCCGCGCCGGATTCGGTCCAGCACCTCCCGCATCGCCGCAGGATGATCGAAACGGTACTCTCCCGCCTTCAGCGTCCCGCCCTGCCACTCATGCAGGCCCAGGAAGACATAGCGGCTGCGGATGATGCCGCCCGCCTTCAATTCGCTCGCGATGTGCCCGCTCGACATCCCGGGCAGGATGTCCACAAACGTCTCCGTCCGCGGGCCCACCGGCATCAGCAGCGCGTATGCAACCACGCCGGCCGCCACCAAAGCCGCCAGGAGAAGAAGTACAAAAAAGCGTCGCACCCGGGAGAGAACCTGTTCCTTGAAGTAATGTCCTTTTGATTCCCTGACCCATTCTAAGATGCGCCCTTCTCTTCGTGCTCGCGGTACCATCGCTGGTGTGCAACCCCGCCTCCTCGGCCTCGATTTCGGCGATCGCCGCATCGGCGTGGCCGTCTCCGACGAGCTCGGCCTCACCGCTCAGCCGGTCCTGACTTTAGTCCGCAAAAATGTTAAACAGGACCTCAAATCCCTCGCCCGCCTCCTCCGCAAGTACGCCTGCTCCGCCATCGTCCTCGGCAATCCCCTCTATATGTCCGGTGACCTCAGCCCCCAGGCCGCCAAAACCCATGCCTTCGCCGCCTCCCTCCGCGATGCCTTCGCCCTCCCCGTCCACCTGTGGGACGAACGCCTCACCTCGGCCGAAGCCCACCGCCATCTCGACGCCGCCGGCCGCCCCGCCTCCACCCATCGCGCAGTCGTCGACCAGGTCGCTGCCGTGTTGATTCTGCAGAGCTTCCTCGATGCCCACCGCCCCGGCGCAGCATCGTATAATAATGGCTAAGGCGGTACCCCAGCCTTTCGGACGAAACACTCCTTCTAGGGTTTTGATCTCAGGTCGCCGCGGCTCGGAGTCATCTTTCCCGGCCGCACCGTAATCGTTGTTGCTTACGAACGATCGGGACCCCAGGGGAACTGAAGCATGACCGAGCACATCAAAAAGAAGCTCCAGGAAGAAATCAAACAGCTCGAGCACGAGCTCGCCCACGAACTGCCCGCCGAAATTAAAAAGGCCGTGGCTATGGGCGACCTCAGCGAAAATGCCGAGTACCACATGGCCAAGCAGCGCCAGGATTTCGTCAACGCGCGCCTCGGCCAGCTCAAAAAGCGCATGGCCGAGCTGGCCCTCGTCAACCTCTCCAACATCCCCCGCGACCGCGCTGCCTTCGGCTCTACCGTCCTCGTCTACGACACCTCGAAAGATGAGAAAATCGAGTACAAGCTTGTCACCAGCGAGGAATCCGACGTGAGCAAGGGCTTCATCTCCACCACCTCTCCCATCGGTAAGGCTCTGGTGGGCAAACAGGTCGGCGACATGGCCACCGTGGTCACGCCCAACGGCAAGCGCGAACTCGAAGTCCTCAAGCTCGCCACCATTCACGACGACGCAGGAGCCGCGTCGTAGTCTGATCTTCATCGCTTCGGACGGAAGCAGAAGCCGGGACGCAGTGGAAGAAAACAAACCCATCACCTGGACCCGTGCTTTTGGCGCCGGATGCGCCGTCCTCCTTCAGGCCATCGTCAACGGCCTCGCCCTCACCCGCATCTCCCCCAACGTCCTCACCTTCCTCGGCCTCGTCATCAATACCGCCGCCGCCATCCTCTTCGGCTTCGGCAACCAGCACAATTACGTCCGCATGTTCCTCCTGGCCGGCCTCGTCATCATCGGCGCCGGTATCTTCGACATGGTCGACGGACGCGTTGCCCGCCAGACCCACCAGGTCACCGTCTTCGGCGCCTTCTTTGACTCCGTCATCGACCGCTACTCCGACGTCGTCCTCTTCTTCGGGCTCCTTGTCTTCTACGCCCGCGGCAATCGTCTCTTCTACGTCTTCCTCGCCGCCTTCGTCATGATCACGTCCCTCATGGTCAGCTATACCCGCGCCCGCGCCGAAGCCCTCATCGGCAAGTGTAAGGTCGGCTTCATGGAACGCCCCGAGCGCGTCGTCCTCATCATCATCGGCGCTCTCTTCGAGCGCTGGGACGCCATGGCCCCCGTCCTCTGGATCCTCGCCGTCATCTCCACCATCACCGTCATCCACCGCGTCGTCTACACCTACCAGCAGACCCGCCACCTCGCCCCCGTCGCCGAAGTCCACCACCTCGTCCAGCCCTCCGCCCCCATCGCCCCGCCCATCGCGCAGCCCATCGCCATGCGCGAAAGCGACCCCCGCCCCGAACTCCACGCCTAGAACCGGCCGCAGGTACAGGTACAGACCGGCCGCGCGTACGGGCACAAACCGGCCGCGGCTACAGGCACAAACCTGCCGCGGGCACGGCCACAAACCTGCCGCGGGTACAGGCACAGACCGGCCGCAGGTACAGGCACAGACCGGCCGCGGGCACGGGCACAAACCTGCCGCGGGTACAGGCACAGACCGGCCGCGCGTACGGGCACAAACCGGCCGCGGGCACGGGCACAAACCTGCCGCGGGTACAGGCACAGCGAGGTACGGGCACAGACCGGCCGCGCGTAGCCCTCCGCAAACCTCGCCCCCCAATGCCCCCCGGCCAGGTTCACCCCACAGCAAGCAGCTCAATCCTTTTCAGCCCCGTTTGCAACAGACAAGGCCCGCGCTTCAGCCCAAGAGTCATCTTGCGCGGCCCACTTTGAAACAACCGCCCGAACCCACCCGCGCGCGCGCCAAAGCGGCTGACTCCGCTCCGGATCATATCGTCCCCCCGCCCCGCGCCTCCTACTCCGTAAAGATCCCCTTCGGGCACATCACATGCACCCCCACGTTCCCGTCCACCAGCTGCGTGATGTCCACGTCCGCCGCTACGCTGGTCAGCATGTACGCGTCATCGCGCGACAGGTGCTTCTCCGTCACCAGAAAGTCGATCATGTTCCGTACCGCCATCTCCGTCGCCGTTTTCAGATCCGGGCTGAACCCCATGCTGATGTAATATCCCGGCGTCTCCGCCCGCGGCCACAGCAGATGCTCGTCCTTGTGCACCACAAACCGGAACGTCCCCGTCAGAAACGTCTCCATCGCCGTGATGTCCACCTCGCCGTTCCCCTGCCCCGCGTGCCCGTCCCCCGCCTCGAACAGCGCCCCCTTTACGTGCACCGGCAGAAACAGCTTCGTCCCCGCCACCAGTTCCTTGTTGTCCATGTTCCCGCCGTGCATCCACGGTGGCGCGCTGTCGTACCGCCCCGCGGATGGCGGCGGCGCATCCCCCATGCTCCCGAAAAACGGATGCAGCGGGATCTCGATCCCCGGCCCGAAATGCCCGATCATCTTCTCCCGGTCCAGCGGTATGATCTTCGACTTCCCATACGGATAATCGTTCGGCAAAAATCCCCGCCCCACTCCAAACCCGTTGCACGCAAACGGCGCGTCGATCTCGATCTTCTCGATGTCCACCTCCAGCACATCCCCCGGCTCCGCCTCCTCAATCGCCACTGGCCCCGTCAGAATGTGCCCGCCCGGCCCCTTGTCCTTCACCTGATCGAAAATCGGCTGGTTGTACGCCGGAATCTCCGCCGCCGGTACTCCCTCCGACTCCAGCCGCTCGTTCGGCCCGCACGTCGACAGCGTCTCCATCCGCACCTCCTCCCCCGAATGCACCGTCAGCACCGGCTTCGCCTTCGACCAGTAATACCCCCACGCCACCGTCTGCGGCGTCGCCGCCAGAAACTGCGGCGTCCCCTGCGCCGCCGCCACCCCTGCCACCAAACACACACCCGCCAGAGCGAAGAACCTCATCCACCCCTCCCCTGCACCCTTTAATTTTGTTGAACGGATTGGCCGCCGCGAACCGCTGCGTCCCACCATCCTACCCCGGTTCCGCTATCGTAGAGCCTATGCGCCGGCGTCCTGCGCTCTTTCTCCTCTCCCTGCTTTGCCTTCCGCCGCTCGCTGCGCAAGCTTCCCCGCCCCCGCACGCCGCCGCAGCCCCCTACACCCTGCGCATCCCCGTCGACGAAATCTCCCTCACCTTCCATGCCGCCGGCCCCCGCGGCGAGCCGCTCACTCACCTCACCCGCGGCGACCTCCGCCTCACCGATAACAGCAAACTGCAAACCTCCGTCGTCATGCTCCAGGAGTACGACGACCTCCCCATTCGCGCCGGCTTCCTCTTCGACACCAGCGCCTCCATGCTCGCCTCGCTCCCCTTCAATCGCGCCGTCCTCTCCGCCTACGCCTCCC
>DATJNE010000129.1:0-3394 GCA_035508305.1 Acidobacteriaceae bacterium
ATCCAGACCCTGCGCATCTCTATCCCCTCCTCCCTGATCCAGGACCCCACCACGGTTCTCCGCACCGAAAACGCCATCCTCGATCAACTCGCCGCACTCCCCGGCGTCCAGGGCGTCGGCTTTACCAGCGCTGCCCCCATGCAGGGTATCGAGCCGAACTGGAACGACCTCTTCATCCAGGGCAAGACCTATACCGACTACGTTGCCCCCCTGCGCCTCTTCGACAACGTCTCTCCGGGCTACTTCCATGCCATGGGCACCCGCTTTCTCGCAGGCCGCGATTTCACCTGGGACGACCTCTACGGAGCCCGCCCCGTCGCCATCGTCTCCGACAGCTTTGCCCGCGAAGAGTGGGGATCCGCCCAGGCCGCCATCGGCAAACGGATGAGCCAGATCGACCGGGCGCCCTGGCAGGAAGTCATCGGCGTCGTCCAGGATGTGCGCTTCAACGGCATCGATCGCAAAGCTCCCGCCATCGTCTATTGGGGCGCCATGCTCCTGGTTCCCTATGTGCCCACCCACCCCGTCGACGTCACGCGCTCCGTCACCGTCGCCGTCCGCAGCGCCGATGCCGGCACTGACAGCTTCCTCCGCGAAGTCCAGCACGCCGTCTGGTCGGTCAACGCCAATCTCCCCGTCGCCTCGCCCCGCACCATGGCCGAGATCGCCAGCGCCTCTATGGCCCGCACCTCCTTCACCCTCGTCATGCTCGCCATTGCCGGATCGATGGCCCTGCTGCTCGGCATCGTCGGCATCTATGGCGTCATTGCCTATGCTGTCGCCCAGCGCCGCCGCGAAATCGGCATCCGCCTCGCCCTCGGCGCCCAGCGCCGCGAGCTGCGCTGGATGTTCGTCCGCTCCGCCCTTCTGCTCACCGGCGCCGGTATCGCGCTCGGCCTCGTCGCCGCCCTCGGCCTTACCCAGCTCATGAAATCCCTGCTCTTCGGCATCAGCCCCACCGACCCCCTCACCTACGCGGCTGTCGTTGCCGTCCTCGGCGGCGTGGCCATCGTCGCCAGCTATCTGCCCGCGCGCCGCGCCGCCGCCGTCAATCCCGTCGAAGCCCTCCGCGCCGAATAGCCGCCCAGCTCCCGGCTCCCGGCTACTAGCTCCCAGCTCCCCGCTTCCCGCTGTCTTTTTTCACACCCACGTTACTTTCGCCATGTGTCCCCCCACGGCCCGCCACGCGTAAAATCGAAGTGGAAACGCCTTTCTGGATATTTCGAGCGCAGGAGAGCAACGATGTCGATCAATCTCACTCCCGGCAAACTCGCCGGTCTCAAATCCGTCTCCGACGCGCGCGGCGTCATCGCCGCCGCCGCCATGGATCAGCGCGGATCGCTGAAGAAGTCCCTCGCCAAAGAAAAGGGCGTCGCCGACGTCCCCGACTCCGCCCTCGAGGAGTTCAAGGCCCTCGTCACCGACGTCCTCACCCAGCACGCCTCCGCCATCCTCCTCGACCCCGAGTTCGGCCTCCCCGCCGCGAAGCGCCGCCACAAGGCAGGCCTCCTGCTCGCCTATGAGAAAACCGGCTACGACGCCGCCACCCCCGGCCGCCTCCCCGATCTCCTCGACCTGTGGAGCGTCCGCCGCCTCCAGGAAGCCGGCGCCGACTGCATCAAGATCCTCCTCTACTACACCCCCTTCGAGAAATCCTCCGTCAACGACCACAAGCACGCCTGGGTCGAGCGCATCGGCGACGAGTGCCGCGCCCACGACATTCCGTTCTTCCTCGAGACCGTCGGCTACGCCGTCCACGGCGAAGACGAGAAGTCCGTCGCCTACGCCAGGCGCAAGCCCGACATCGTCACCGGCTCCATGGAGGAATTCGGCAAGGAACGCTACGGCGTCGACGTCCTCAAGGTCGAAGTGCCCATCCAGATGGAGTTCGTTGCCGGCACCCGCGCCTTCAGGGGCGAGCAGGCCTACACCCGCGCTGAGGCCCTCGAGCACTTCCGCCTCGCCGCCTCCTCCACGCACAAGCCCTTCATCTATCTCTCCGCCGGCGTTTCGAATCCCGTCTTCATCGAGACCCTCGAGCTGGCCGGCGAATCCGGCGCCCCCTACAACGGCGTCCTCTGCGGCCGCGCCACCTGGAAGGACGGCATCGCCGTCTACGCCAAAGAAGGCGCGAAGGCCTTCGAGCAGTGGCTCAACACCAAAGGCGTCGAGAACATCGAGAACGTCAACAAGGCCCTCAAGGCCGCCCACTCCTGGTTCGACAAGGTCAACGTCCCAGCCCTCGTCTAAGCAGGACTAAACTCAATCCGCACCAGGAAACGCCGGAGCCAAAGTCTCCGGCGTTTTCCTTTCGCATGAGCCGCGACTCTGCAGGCGCCGTTCGTTATCCACGCTATAAGCGCCTCCCATATCCACTACTTTCTTACATAATGCTTATGAAAGACCTATGCCTTCCAGGTTTTTATTGCGGATAACCGGGTGTTCCGGCAGAGGCAGAATCGGATTGGTTAAATCTGCGAAAACCTTTGACGCCATGTCTTCCATGGCAGCACGCACCGTGATGTGTGTGCCGCTCGAAGGTCTGTGGTCAGAGGTTGAGTCGCAGAAGCAGCAGTCGTAAGACCCAGACGCTCTGCTCTCCGCCACATCGCATGACGAGCCGCCGTTCTTCTGGCGGCTCTGTGGAGCCCCCGCGCAGGTTGTTCTCCGGCAGCCCTGGCGACACCGTCGTCCCGCGTGCTTCCGACTGTTGAAATCGCAGTCCTGAGCTTCGCTCGCGGCCCCGGTCGTTCCGATTACTAAATCCCAAAGGTGCGGGACTTCCTTTCGGCTCGCCGAAAGCTGTGCCCCACCTCACTCTAAGGAGGCACAGCCATGCTGACAGCGGCAAATGTATCGCCTTCGTTCCGGAAGACGCATAACCCACCGAGTTCCACATCCACGCTCTCGAGCCGCTCGCCACGGATCCAGCATGCGATGGCAATCATCATGGCGCTGCTCGTCCTGATCCCCTGGTCCGCCGGCGCTCAGTCCACCTTCGGCAGCATCCGCGGCACCGTGACCGACATCTCGGGGGCCGTTATCGGCGGCGCCACCGTCAAGCTCCACTCCCTTGACGAAAGCGCCGACCGCCAGACCACCACCAGCGCTTCGGGCGACTTCCTCTTCGAGAATCTCAAGGCCGGCCACTACAAAGTCACGGTCTCGCACGCCGGCTTTTCCGATGCCGTGGTTTCCTCGGCCACGCTGGAAGCCCGCCAGGAACTCCGCCTTCCCATTACCCTTGCCGTCACAGCAGGAACCACGACCGTGGAAGTAAGCGCCGATGCGGCGCTGATGAATACCGAGAATGCAACGCTCAACCACACCATTTCGAACGTTGACATTACTCAATTGCCGATTAACTCGCGATCTGTGTCGAGCAGCCCCCTGG
>DATJNE010000130.1:0-13488 GCA_035508305.1 Acidobacteriaceae bacterium
GGGCACGCCTGGGCCATTCGGGGGTTTGCGCCGTTGCCGCCTTGCTTGCTGCGCTGATCGACGTCTGGAAGCCTGCCCGAGCGGAGCGCCACGTTCGCACCCACCTTCGGCCTTCAGCCCGGAGGAATGCCCGCAGGATGCCCACAAGCGCCGTCGAATCTTATACAAAGGCCTTTCGTATTTTGAAATCAAATACATGCGAACCCCTGATCGCGACCCTCCCTCGATCAATCAGATTCCAAAATACTTGCCGCCATCTATTTGGGGATCAAATACATCCGCCGCCCCTTGAAAACGCCGCCCCAGTGGAATCAAATACATCCGCGCCCGCCTGCCCCTGGGGAGGGGGAGGGGGACCTGAAGTGCGGAGCCACGCCCAGCCGTCACTCCCGGACAAACCCACAGCCCGCCTTCTGGTAGCCTTACTGCGCGGCCGCCCACGGCCGCCCCAGGAGAGAACGACCATGCAGCTTCGCCGCATGATGTGTGCCGTCATCTGTATCGCTCTCGCAGCTCCCGCCCTTTTGTCCGCGCAGGCCCCCGCCGCGCAGGCCGCGCCCGCGCCCAGCGGACCCATCGCCCCTGCCGACTCTCTCAACGGCCTGCTGGGCGTTGGGGAGTACGAAATCATCGGCGCCGCCGAGGCCATGCCCGCCGATAAATACGACTTCGCCCCGCCTGCCGCCGACGGTGATTTCAAGGGCGTCCGCACCTTCGGCCAGCAGGTCAAGCACCTCGCCGAAGCCAACTACCTGTTCTTCCACGGCTGGACCGTTCCCGGCGCGACCGCCGTTGACCAGAAGACCATCGAGGCCCTCACCGGCAAAGACGACATCGTCCGGGCGCTGAAGGACTCCTACGCCTACGCGCACGCCGCCATCAGCACCATCACCACGGCCAACGCCTGGGACCCGGTGCAGAGCTTTCTGCCCCCGCAGGTCAAAATGACGAAGGCAACCACGGCCGCCTTCTGCATCGTCCACTCCATGGATCACTACGGCCAGATGGTCGAGTATCTGCGCATGAACGGCATCATCCCGCCCATGAGCCGCCCGCAGCAGGGCTCGATGTAGGGCAGGGAACTGCAGCGTTCGTTGCTAGGATTCGGCCCCGGCCGCTCCCGCAGTGATTGGCGGCGGAGCGGCCGGGGCTCTGCTGTATCGGCCTCGTCCCCGCCAGTCAGGCAGAATGTGGCGAAAGAGATAAACCAGCTTGAAAACCCCGCCGGTCTCAAAAACCAGCAGGCACAGCCACAACATCCGGTGCCGGCCGCGATAGCGTTCCGACCAGTGCAGGAACGGAACCAGACACAACCAGATCATTTCGGGAAAAAACAGCCACACTCCGGCGGGGAACAGCGCATCGGGCAGGCTGCCGAAAGAGTCGGCCCTGGCAGCGTCGATTGCCCGGAGGACGAATGCGGTGAGAGTCAGCATCAGTCCCACGGCCAGCGGAATCGCCAGATAGCCAATCCATCGCACCCGCGTTCGCCATCGCTCATCCATAGCCCCGTAGTGTATCGCCGCACATACAGCTACCGCCTACCGGCTACAGGCTACAGGCTCCCCACTCCCCGCTCCAGGCTCCCAGCTTCCTGTACCCTGATCTGGAAATGCCTCTTGGCCGCACTCTGCCTCTCGACGAAGAAAAGCGCCGCCATCCCCTCCTGCGCATCCTGTTCATCCTCTTTCTGCTCCTCCTCCTCGTGGTTGCCGCCGCCGTCTTCACGGCCGGCCTCTGGCTGAAACACAAGATGCAGGACTCACTGCCCCAGCTCGACGGCAGCGTCCTCGCTCCCGGCCTCAGCGCCCCGGTCACCGTCCGCCGCGACCAGCACGGCGTCCCCCACATCGAAGCAGCCAACCTCGATGATCTCCTCTTCGCGCAGGGTTATGTCACCGCCCAGGACCGCCTCTGGCAAATGGACATGGCCCGCCGCATGGCCGCCGGCGACGCGGCCGAGATTCTCGGCCCCAAACTTCTCGACCACGACCGCATGCAGCGCGTCCTCGCCATCCGCGTCACCGCCGAGCGTCTCACCGCCACGCTGCCGCCCGAACAGCGCCGCCTCTTCGACGACTATGCCCGCGGCGTCAACGCGTACATCGGCTCGCACATGGATCGCCTGCCCGCCGAGTTCCGCCTGCTGATGTACCAGCCCAAACCGTGGCAGCCGGTCGACTCCATGCTCGTCGTCATGAGCATGGTGCAGATGCTCGACGAGCACTGGCCGGAAAAGCTCGAGCGCGAGCGCATCACCGCGCGCATCGGTCCCACCCTTGCCGCCGATCTCTACCCCACCGGCTCCTGGCGCGACCACCCGCCCATCACCACGCAGCCGCCCATCAGCGCGCCCAACCAGAACGTTCCCGATGTTCCCCTCGATGAAAGCCAGGAGGGTTTCAGCGCGGCGAAGCACGACCCTGCCATCCTCCATGACGATCTCCTCCGTCTCGATCGGCTGGTCGGCGCCGTCGACTGCCTCGGCTGCGCGCCCGGCTCGAACCAGTGGGTCGTCTCCGGGACGCGCACAGCCAGCGGCCAGGCCATGCTCTCCAACGACATGCACCTCGCCCAGCAGATCCCCAACATCTGGTACATGACCGGTCTCGAAGCTCCCGGCATCCACGTCGCCGGCGTCACCGTTCCCGGCCTGCCTCTCATCGTCGCCGGCCACAACGAACACGTCGCCTGGGGATTCACCGCGCTCTACGGTGACACCCAGGACCTCTACGTCGAGCGCACCAATGCGCAGGATCAGTACCAGGCGCCCGACGGCTCCTGGCATCCCATCGAGCACGACCGCGAGACCATCCATGTTCGCGGCGAGAGCGACGTTACCGTCGATGTCGAGCGCACCGCCCATGGCGTCGTGATCACGCCCATCATCCCCGGCGAGAAACGCACCATCGCCCTCCGCTGGGACGTCTACGATCCAAAGGCTGCCGGGTATCCGCTCCTTGCCATGGATACCGCCTCCGACTGGACCGCCTTCCGCGCCGCCCTCGGCACCTGGTGGGCGCCCACGCAGAACGTCGTCTATGCCGACGACCAAGGCCACATCGGCTACCAGGCCGTCGGCTTCATCCCGTACCGCCCCAACGGTCTCGAAGGCGTTCCCATCGCCGACGAACAGCATGAGTGGCAGGGCTACATCCCCTTCGATCAGCTGCCCTCCGCCTACGATCCGCCCGGCGGCCTTCTCGCCACCGCCAATGCGCGCGTCACGCCGAATCCGAATCCTCCGACCGCGCCGACGATTGGCACTCCGGTGCCCGGCGTTCCGGGTTCGGTTCCAGGCAGTGCTGAGCCTGCTCCCCCCAGCCCGGCACCGGGTTCTGCCGCGCCCGCCTCTCAGAGCCCAACGCCCGGCAGCGCGGAGCCCGATGGCAAAACGCCACTGAGTTCTGAGCCCTGCACCCTGAACCCTGGCGGGTGCCCGGAGCCCGGTCCCCAACTCACGCTCGAGTGGGGCGATCCCTATCGCAACGAGCGTATCTGGAAATGGCTCGAGCCGAAGGACCACCTGACGCAACCGCAGATGCTCACTCTGCAAACCGACATCTACTCCGAACTCGACCAGGAGATCGCGCAGCGCCTCGCTTACGGCATCGATCACGCCGACCACGTCGACGCGCGCCTCCGCCAGGCCGCCGACCTCCTGCGCACCTGGGATGGCGCCGTCACCATCGACTCCGCGCCCGCCGCCATCGTCGACTCGGCGAAAGCTGTTTTCTACCCCATGCTGCTCCAGCCGAAACTGGGCGACGACTGGCGGCTCTACCACTGGGCCGAGAGCCTCTTTGCCGGCGAGCAAATCCTCATGAACGAGCCCGCCGCGTGGCTTCCGCCGCAGTACAAATCCTGGGACGACTTCCTCGCCGACCTCGTTCGGCAGGGCCTCGCGCACGCGCACGCGCCGAACGATCTGCGCACGTGGCGCTACGGCTACGCGTATCCGGTCGACGTCGAGCACCCGCTCTACGGCCTGCTCCCGTGGTTCAAAAACTGGACCGGTACCGGCGTCCTCCCGCAGTCCGGCGATACCTCCACCGTCAAGCAGGTCAGCCGGGCCTTCGGCCCCTCGCAGCGCTTCACCATCGACTGGGCGAATATTGACGGCGCCACCGAAGACATCACCATGGGCGAGTCCGGCGACCCGCTGAGCCCGTACTATCGCGACCAGTGGCCGTACTGGTACAACGGCAGGACCTTCGCGCTGCCCTTTACCGACCAGGCCGTCGCGGCAGCGACCGCCCACACACTCCTTTTGCAACCCTGAGACGCCGCCGTGCGCTTCTGGTTCCAGTTCCCCGCCACGCCATCCTCCGACGCCACCCGCACCCAGCGCCGCCGTTCTCTTCTGCTCGCCGTCGCTCTCGTCGCCGTCCTGCCTCTCGCCTGGCGATTCTCCTGCGGCCAGGACTTCACCTTCCATCTCCAGAACTGGCTCGAAGTCGTCGACCACGCGCGCCACGGCCTCCTCTGGCCGCACTGGGCCGCCTCGGCCAACTACCTCGCCGGCGAGCCGCGCTTCGTCTTCTACCCCCCGCTTAGCTGGCTCCTCGGCGGTCTGCTCGGTGCGATTCTTCCCTGGTCCTGGACCCCCATTGCCTTCACCCTCCTCGCCCTGCTCGGCGCCGGCTTCAGTTTCCGCGCTATGGCGCGCGCGTGGATGCCGGAGGACAGCACCGCCATCGCTGCCTGCCTCTACGTCGTAAACCCGTACATGCTCTTCGTCGTTTACGAACGCGCCGCGCTCGCCGAACTCCTCGCCGCCACCTGGATCCCTCTGCTGGTCCTCTTCGCTCTTCGCACCGGGGCCGCGTCCTCTCGCCGAAACTTCCTGCTCCTCGCCCTCACCGTCGCCGCGCTCTGGCTCACCAACGCCCCAGCCGCCGTCATGGGCAGCTACACGCTCGGCGTCGTCGTTGCCGCCGCCGCCCTGCGCCAAAAGTCCTGGCGGATCGTCGCCCGCTCCGCCGGCGCTTATCCTCTCGGCCTCGGCCTCGCCGGTTTCTGGCTGATCCCCGCGATCTACGAGCAGCGCTGGGTCGAGATTCGCCGCTCCATCGGCCCCCTCATGCGCGTCGAGGACAGCTTCCTCTTCCGCTACGTCCCCCTTACCGCCGCTACCGCCGACGAGCGCTTCGACACCATCTATCACAACGGCGTTCTCCGCACGGCTTCCTGGATCGCCGTCGTCCTTGTCGCCGGATGTGTGGTTGCGGCCCTCGGGCCCCGGCTGCAGGCGCGACGGAGACCGCAAACCGCGCTGCCCGGCGAAAAAACCGAGCCCGCAACGCTCGGTCCTTCAGGATCGGGACTTCGCGCCCCCCTTCTTGTCCTCGGCCTCTTCATCCTCTTCCTGCTGTTTTCCTGGTCCGACCCTCTCTGGCGCCACCTTCCCGAACTCCGCTACCTCCAGTTCCCGTGGCGATGGCTCCTCGTCCTCGGCCTTGTCTTCGCCGCGCTCGCCGGCCTCGCCCTTCGCCGCGAACAGGCCACGCGCCGCGCCATTGCCCGCCGCGGAGTCGTCGTCCTCCTCTTCGCCTGCGGCATGGCTCTCCTCAGTTCCTTTCTTTTCTGGCAGCCCTGCGACGATCAGGACAACGTCGCCGCGCAGATCGCTGCCTTTCACAGCACCGGCTTTGAGGGCACCGACGAGTACACGCCCGCAGCCGCCCACAACGACGCGGTTCAGCAAAACCTGCCGCCCATCCGGGTCCTCAATTCGGTCGACGCCGAAGAGCCTTCCGACTTCGACAATCCTCCCTGGACGCCCGATCCGTCGCAGCAGATCTCTGCGCAGATTCGCATCGAACGCTGGAGCCCCGAGCGCTGCGTCGCCTCCATCGCCACCGCCGCTCCCGGCTACGCCGTGCTCCGCCTCATGGACTATCCTGCCTGGCAGGTCACCCTCAATGGCTCCGCGTTGCGCGCCCGGCCGCATCGCATCGACGGCCTTCTTGTCGTTCCCATCGCGGCCGGAACCACGCGCATCGACATTCGCTGGCGCATCACCCCCGACCAGGCCGCAGGCATCGCGCTCTCCCTCGTCGCGCTGGCCATTACACTGGCATTGGCATGGAAAGGAAGGCGAAGTTTCGATGGCAACCGCTTCAGATAACATGATCGCAATGCAGGTCGACGTTGATCAGATTCTGCGCGACGGCGTCGAGCGCACCGATCGCGCCCTCGAGCGGCTCCTGCCGCCGGTCACGCAGATCCCCGCCTCCATCCATGGCGCCATGCGGCACAGCGTCTTCGCCGGCGGCAAGCGTCTTCGTCCGGTTCTTGCCATGGAAGCCGCGCGCACCATCACCGCCGTCCACGGCCACTCGGCCACGCTCCCCGACGGCATTGAGGACCTCGGCTCGGCGATCGAAATGCTCCACACCTATTCCCTGATCCACGACGATCTCCCTGCGCTCGACAACGACGACCTCCGCCGCGGCAAACCCACCTGCCATGTCGCCTTCGGCGAAGCCATCGCGATCCTCGCCGGGGACGCGCTGCAGACCCTCGCCTATCAGACTCTCGCGCAACTCCGCTGCGCGCCCGACCGCGCTATCCGCATCGTCGGCCTCATCGCCGAAGCCACCGGCACCGTCGAGGGCATGATCGGTGGCCAGGTCCTCGACCTCGAGGGCGAGCACTCCCAACCCACCGCGGAGAGCGTCCTGGCGATCCACCGCGCCAAAACCGGCGCCCTGATCCGCGTCTCCATCGTCAGCGGCGGCGTCTTCGCCGGAGCGACCCCTGACGACGTCTGCCGCCTCACCGACTTCGGCACCAAAGCCGGGCTCGCATTTCAGATCGTCGACGATATCCTCGACATGACCCAGGACTCCGAGCATCTGGGCAAGACCGCGGGGAAAGACGTCGCCAGCGACAAAGCCACCTGGCCCGCCGTTTTCGGCATCGAACAATCCCGCAGGGACGCTGCGCGCCTCATCGCCGAGGCCTTCGCCGCCCTCGAACCCTGGGGCTACGGCGCCAGCAGCCTCAAAGCGGTCGCGCGCTACCTCGTCGACCGCACCCACTGAATACCAGATCTCCCGCAAGGCGGCTCACGATGACCGATCAACCGCAACCGGCGCACTCCACGCAGGAAGATCCAATCAGGGAAGCCCTGGAGGCGCACTGGCGCGCCTCCGCCGCCGGCGACGCGAACGCCGAACACGATATCTACGACGACAATGCCGTTTGCGACTATCCGCAGTCGGGCGAGCGCATTCTCGGGCGAGCCAATTTACAGGCCCTGCGCAGTCATCACCCCGGCAAGCCTTCTGGTTTCAGCATCCGGCGCATGCTGGGAAGAGGCGATCTGTGGATCACCGAATACACCATCGTCTACAAGGGTCAGTCGGCGTTCACCGTGAGCATCATGGAGTTTCGCAACGGTAAGGTCGTGCACGAAACGCAGTATTTCGCCGATCCCTTTGAGGCGCCCGGCTGGCGAAGCCAGTGGGTGCAGCGCATTCCCTGAGCGCGGCCGCCGCTAAATCCCCATCCCGTACTCAGCTCCCACTTCCTCGCCTGCATGCGAGAAATAATCCGGCGGTGTACGGTGATTGAATTGGTAGCGGAGGCGCAGTTCGCGGCCCACGTAGAGCCCAAGAGCCGTCACTGCAAGCGCCACAGAAGTCCATCCGATGGCGCGCAGGGCACCGGATGAAGAGGACTCAGGAACCAGGGCTTCCACAATTTCGTTGATCTCGTTTTTCTCACGACCAGACATGCGCATACCCCAGGGCGCCATGGGTCCATGATAACCCAGCTCACACTGCGACCCATGGTAGATGCGGTTATAGCCCGGTAAAGTTGCGCGAGCCATACGTCATTGGAGGGAGCCGATGCCCTGAAGGAGCATTACCTTTCGCTCCGCGGGCAGGAAGCTTGCCTCGACGGAGTTTGCCGCCAGCTCGCGAAGATGTTCATCCGTAAAGGCGAAGTGCTGCTGCGCGCCTGCGTATTCCTGATCCAGATCGCTGTGAAAAAGCGCCGGGTCGTCCGAATTCACCGTGACCATTAACCCAGCGTCAAAGTACCTCCGTAACGGATGCTCCTCCATCCGGACGCAGCACCCGGTGCGCAGATTCGATGTCACGCAGATCTCCAGCGGCACCTGCCGCTCCGCCAGCACCTCCATCAGCTCCGCATCATGGATCGCCGACAGCGCATGTCCCAGCCGTTCCGCCCCGATATTCAGAGCGCCCCAGATCGCCTCCGGTCCCGTCGTTTCTCCCGCGTGCGCCGTCAGCCGCAACCCCGCATCGCGCGCCTCCGCGTACAGATCGCGAAAGGGCTCCGCGCCCGTCCTCCGCTCATCGCCGCCGATCCCGATTCCGACGATCGAGGGATACTCCATCCGCAGGTCTGCCGCCTTGCGAAACACCTTCGCCGCTTCTTCCACGCCGAAGTGCCGCACCGCATCGAAGATCCAGTACGCCGTAATGCCCAGCTCGCGCTCCGCTCGAATCCGCGCCCGCTCCATGCCTTCGAACAGCGGTTCGAACGCGCATCGCCGCCAGTAGTACACCACTCCCACCGAGACGTACACCTCGGCATGCACTACGCCCTGCCGCGCCAGCCGCTCCAGCATCCGCCACGCAATCAGCTGGTAGTCTTCCGGCGTCTGCAGGTGCTCGCTGATCGCCTTGAACGCCATCAGAAAGCCGGTGAAATCGGTGTACTGGTAGAGCGCCCGCGCTCCGGCCAGATCCAGCGGCGCGCCGTCATGCCGCCGGCTCAGCTCCACCAGCGTCTCCGGAGTGACGGTGCCCTCCAGATGCAGATGCAGCTCAGCTTTCGGCAGCCGGCGAATGAACGACGAGGCCTTCATGCGCAATTCTCAGCATAGCGGATGGAAGCCGGCGATCATCGGACGGCAGAGGAGCGACCCAATGAGGGCGGACCGCGGTGAGCGACGAGCGAGCCTGCAACCCGATCCAGTGAACCGGCAGACCCGCGGCCGAGCATCAGAAAACCACCCCAGTGGGCCCGGCAGGCCATCAGCCCAGCGTCAGAGAACCCGCGCCCCCCCCTTCCCCCCCGGCCAGGTTCACCCCACAGCAAGCAGAAGACTCCCTTGCGATCCGATCTTCAACACCATTCGACCCGGTGCCCCACCTGAAGGAATCTCCTGGCCCGGTTTGGGAAACCCCGTCCCAATTCGAGCCCAGTGGCCGCAACTTTGCCTCCGCATGCTCCCGCCTGCGGGATTCGTTCTCACTCGCCGCTCACTCGTCTCCGGACTCCCTCGAAAGTAATCTTTCGGGTGCATCCGCTTTCGTGGTATTGCCGAATGCTCCAAAAGTGGCTGGAATCAAACCTACAATCCCCTCAGGGGAGCAAGGATTACCTTTGGACTTTCGCCGCAATCTGCTCGACTGGTTCGACGAGAACGCCCGGGACCTGCCCTGGCGGCAGACCCGCGATCCTTACGCGATCTGGGTCTCGGAGACCATGCTGCAGCAGACGCGCGTCGCGGTCGTCATCGAATACTACACGCGCTTCATGACCCGCTTTCCTACCCTGCCGTCGCTCGCCGAGGCCGAAGAATCCGAGGTCCTGGCCCTGTGGAGCGGTCTCGGTTACTACCGCCGCGCCCGTGCTTTGCATGAAGCCGCGCGCGCCGTTCTCTCCGAGCACGGTGGAGAAATCCCGAAGACGGCGGCCGCCCTCAGCCGGCTTCCCGGCGTTGGCGTCTACACCGCTGCAGCCGTAGCCAGCATCGCCTTTAATGAGCCAGTGGCGGCTGTTGACGGCAACGTGGAGCGTGTCCTTACCCGCTACTTCGGCCACGAGCCCGTCCCCGGCGTCGCCCGCAGCGGCGAGCTCCGCCGCGCCGCCGAACAGCTGGTCGACCCCGAGCGTCCCGGCGATTTCAACCAGGCCATGATGGACCTGGGCGCCACCGTCTGCCTGCCGAAAAGCCCGATGTGTCTGGCCTGCCCGGTGCGCGAAGGCTGCGCCACCCGCGGCGAGCACACCGTGCCCCGCACCAAGAAAATGCTCAGCCGCAAAACGGCCCTTGCCCTCGTGCAGCGCCGCCAGTGGCCCCGCGCCGAAGTCCTGTTGCAGCGCCGCCCTGCCGACGCCTCGCAGATGCCTGGCATGTGGGAGCTGCCCTCCATTCGCGAAGGCCACGAGAGCGCGGACATGCTCCTGCTCACCGTGCGTCACTCCATCACCAACACCAATTACTACGTCACCGTTTACGGCCTGACCACCAGCGAGCAGAAGCTCCTCGCCCGCGACACCGCCGAGCGCGTCTGGGTTCCCGTGCTCGACCTGCCCGAGCTGCCCCTCACCGGCCTGACCAAAAAAATTCTCAAGCGCCTCCGCGTCATGCCGGGATTCAGCGGCGCCGGCCCCCTCGCTCTCGCCGAAGAATCGGAAGGCGAACCCGCAGCCCTCGATCCTGCTGTCGTCAGCCACTAAATCGCCTCATTCGGAGGGACCCGTGGCAGAAGTCGCACGTCGCCATCGCCGCCCGGGGCCCCTGTCCGCTCCCTGCACCCTGGTCCTGCTGCTCAGCGTCGCTGCCTTGGTCGGCTGCGGCTCCACGATGGCTTCGCATCCAACCCCCGCGCCCCCGCCCACCATTGGCGCCTTCACGGCCAACCCCACCAGCATTGCCGCGGGAGCCAGCGCCACCCTCAGCTGGACCGCCACCAACGCCAACAGCATCGCCATCGCCCCGGGCGCCTTCTCTTCAACGTTGGCGACGGGCACTACCACCGTCAGCCCCGCTGCAACGACGACCTACACGCTCACCGCGACCGGCGCCACCGGCTCCGCCACAGCCACCGCAACCGTGACCGTGCAACAGGCCCCTCCCGCGCCCACCATCGGTTCCTTTACCGCCAATCCTGCCACCATCGCTGCCGGAGCCAGCACCACGCTTAGCTGGACCACCACGAACGCCGCCACAATCTCCATCACTCCCGGTGCGTTCACTTCCACTTCCGCCACCGGTTCCACCATGGTGAGCCCGGCCGCGACCACCACCTACACCCTCACCGCGACGAATACGACGGGATCGAAAACCGCAACTGCCATCGTCACGGTGACCGCCGCGGGCGGAACGCTGAAAATCACCACCGCCAGTTGCCCCGGCGGCACGCAGAATACCGCCTACGCAGGCTGCACCATCGTCGCCACCGGCGGAACTCCGCCCTACACGTTTTCCGTCAACGGCAACGCCGCTTATCCGCCCTTGCCCGAAGGGCTGACTCTCGACGCGCAAACCGGAGCCATCGCCAGCACCCTCATCGGCGGCCAGGGCACCTACACGCCGCAGTTCGTCGTCAGCGATTCCGCCGGCGCCCAGGCGACGCAGAACATCGCCTTCGCCATCAACGGCAGCAACGCCTTCCTCGCCACCGTCTTTCCTGCGAGTTCCATCTTTCATCACCGCGTCGACGCAGCCACCACCAGCCTGCCCGTCGATACCTCACCGGCAGCCCCCATCTACAGCGGCTATCTCTCCGCCACCGTCAAGCCCTTCTTCGGCAATAACTCCGGCGCGCCCTTTCCCAACGGCATCCCCGCGATCGAAGTTCCCGCCAGCCAACCCGACGTTTCCGTATCGACTACGGTCTACCAGTCCTACTTCACCTCCGGCCCCATCCCCGCCTACGCGCCCGTGGAAGGCACGGCCAATTCCAATGGAGACCGCCACGTGCTGGTCTACCTCGAAGCCGGCAGCGGAACCAACCCCGCGCTCTACGAGATGTGGCAGGGCATCTACGAAGGCGGCCCGGGTGGTGGATCCTGGACCGACTCCTCCAATGCACTCTGGCCCAACACGGCAACGAACAACCTCACGCCCCAGGGCCAGGGAACCTCCGACGCCGCCGGCCTTCCCGTCGGTCCGCTCCTCGTCAATGCCGACGAGGTGATTGGAACCGGGACACCCAGCGCCCCCAACGGCGTCGTCCAGCATCCCATTCGTTTCACGCTCAATCACATGCTGAATTACTGGGTCTGGCCCGCCACGGAAACTGCCGGCGTCGGCAGCTGCACGCAGACGGGCGGCGCGATTCCGGTCGAATCCCAGATCTCGCAGTCCACGCCTCCCGCCAGCTGCACCATGACCGGCCCCGCGGGCGAAATCTACCGCCTCAAAGCTTCCGTCGCCACGCCGGCCTGTGCCGCCTCGAGTCCCCAGGCGGCCATCATCATCACCGCCTTCCGCAACTACGGCATCATCCTCGCCGACAACGGCGACAGCGGCGGCCTCATCGGCACTCCCGACGCTCGCTGGAACGACGCCGACCTCGAATGCCTCACCAGCCTCACCCTCGCCGACTTCGAACCCGTCAACGTCTCCAGCCTCATCGTCAGCAACGACAGCGGCGCAACGAGCCATTAGCCGCCGCCGAAAGCCAAGCGCAAACGCCGAGCGCCCGTTTTTTTTCAGAACGCTGAACGCTGACAGCGCAACGCTAGCGTCTCGATTTCGGCACCCGTCCCAGCCGCGGATCCCGCCGCAACAGCAACTCGCAAAACCGCCCGGCCTCGGCCTCAAAATTCTCCCCCTCCGCCGGAATCAGCAGCCAGTGCCCGATCACTCCGCCCAGCAACTCAATCCGCCGCAGGGAAGGGAACTCCTTCCTCAGCCCCTTCTCCTTTGGCTCGACGCCCTCCGCCAGCACCACCCAAACGCCGTTGTCCCGCGGGGACTTCGGCGAATCCCGCAGCATGCACACCAGCAGATTGCCCGAATACACCGCGAACCCGGAAAACATCCGCCGCACCTCTGGCTGTAAAGGCTCCAGCCCCTCCAGCACAAACGGAAACGGCGGCCTTGCTTTGACTTTCGGAGCTTTAACTTTCACTCGACCCGGCATCGTCGCTCACCCTGGAGACAAAAGCATAGTCCAAAGCCATCCAATCCCGGAGCCCGGAGCCCGGAGCCCGGAGCCCGTAACCCACGCTCACGCGCGAAGGTCTCTGTCCCTGACCCCAACCAAGTACAACAACCCATCCAGCCCCAGCGCCGACACCGACTGCGGAGCGCTCGCCCGCACCAGCGGCTTGGCTCGATAGGCAATCCCCATACCCGCCACCTTGAGCATCGGAATATCGTTGGCTCCATCGCCTACCGCCACCACCTGTTCCAGCGAAATCTCCTCGCTCTTTGCGATCTCCCCCAGCAGCGCCGCCTTGCGCTCGCCATTCACAATCGGCGGAATCACCCTCCCCGTCACCGCTCCATCCGCGATCTCCAGCTCGTTCGCGTACACATAATCGATACCCAGCCGTTCCTGCAGCCGTCGCGCAAAAAACGTGAACCCTCCCGACAGAATCGCCGTCTTGTACCCCAGCATGCGCAGCGTTCCGATCAGCCGCTCCGCCCCCTCCGCCAGCGGGATCGTCTCCAGCAGGGAGTAAACCCGCTCCGCTTCGAGCCCCTGCAGCAATCCCACCCGCCGAGTGAAGCTCTCGTCGAAGTTCAGCTCGCCGCGCATCGCT
>DATJNE010000131.1:0-14308 GCA_035508305.1 Acidobacteriaceae bacterium
AAACGCCGCCCGGCCAGGCATCGCTCCGCGCTCGGGTGTCCGGGATCGTGGATCAGGGAACAGAAAATAACTCCGATCGCAGGAATTGTGATTGACATTTCCGGAGGATTCACTACCATGTGGTTGTGGATTGCCTGGATACAACATTCGCGGCTTTGTCCGATCCAACCCGCCGCGCAATGGTCGAACGCCTCTCCCGCGGGCCGGCCTCGGTGCATGGCCTGACGGAACCGTTTGCTCTCTCCCAGCAGATGATTTCAAAACATATTGCCTGCCTGGTGCGGGCCCGGATTGTGATCAAAAAGAAGCGTGGACGAGAAAGTATCTGCACGCTCCGGCCGCAGGCGATCCGGACCGTCAGCGACTGGGCGATCGGCTATCGCCAGTTCTGGGAAGAAAGTTTCGACAAGCTCGACGTGGTTGTGAAGCGAATGAAAAAAAACGGAGGTCAGAGATGACAAAGAACACGGTGCAGGAGACGGAGCGGATGGTGATCACCAGAGTTTTCGATGCCCCACGCGAACTGGTTTGGAAGGCGTGGACAGACCCGGAATGCGTGATGCAGTGGTGGGGCCCGAAGGGATTTACCGCGCCTTTTTGTCAGATCGATTTTCGCGTGGGAGGCAAATTCCTCTGCTGCATGCGAGCGCCGGATGGACAGGAATTCTGGAACGGCGGTGAATACCACGAGATCGTTCCCCACGAGAAAATCGTCTCCTCCATGTACTTCGCCGACTCGAAGGGAAACCGGGTAGACGCTGCGCACTACGGAATCGAACATGAGGCCATCGAGGGTGCGCACGACGTGGTTCTTTTTGAGGATCTTGGAAACGGCCGGACGAAACTCACCTTCATTGGCAATGAACCCATGGAGAGCGCGAAGAACAGCGGTCAGCTGGAGGGCTGGCAGCAGATCCTCGATAAGATCGCCGCAGTGATTGGGGGGCTGGCGCAGGCGAAGTAAGAAGCGCAGGCCGGGATGACAGCTTCCCGCGCTGCTCCCGCCTGCGTGACTTCCGTACCCTGAGGACCCGCAATATTCCTTGCGCTCCCGGGTCCTGCGCCCTACGCTGGAAACGGAAAGCTCTGTTCACCCGGCCCTCCCCCCGGTGCGAACGGGGCTTTTCCTTTGGGACCCGGCCGGGCGGGCGATTCCGCGAGGGGGACTTAACCGATCCGTAAACACGCGGGGACCGACCCCTCCGCAGGGGCCTGATTCCATTGGAGAGTCCAGGGGGTCGAACCCCGCTCCCCGCGAAACCGGCAACTCCCCGTCACTCCTGCTCCGCCCCCTCGACCGGCGCCTCGACCGGTCTGTCCGGCTGGGAGTTGTAGACCTCCTCGACGCGCGCGAGGGTGTCGATCTCCTCGACCGGCTTGTCCTGCCGGATCCTCAGAATGCGCGGGAAGCGCAGCGCGAATCCCGAGGCATGCCGCCCGGAGCGCATGACGTTGTTGAAGGCCACCTCCAGCACCACTACCGGCTCCACGGTGCGGAAGTGGCCGTAGTCCTCGAGGGTGTGGGCCTTGAAGAAGGCGGTGTAGTCGGCGATCTCCTCGTCGGTGAGCCCCGAGTACGCCTTGCCGACGTTCTTCAGCGGCTGCTCGGCGTCGTCGGGATCGCGGATGGCGAAGGTGTAATCGCTGAGCACGCCGGCGCGGCGCCCGTTGCCGTATTCGACGCCGGTCACAACCACATCCAGCGTGGCCAGCTCCCGCTTGAGCTTGAGCCAGGCCAGGCCGCGGCGGCCCGGCTGGTAGCTCGAGGCCAGGGACTTGAGCATCACGCCTTCGTTGCCGCGCGCCCGTGCGGCGACGTAGGCCTGGTCCAGCTCCTCGGCGTCGGTCAGGCGCGAGGCGGGCGCGAGGATGAGGCGCGGAAAAGCGTGCTCCACCGGCGTTTCGAAGAGGTGGGATTGCCCGCGAGTCCGGGTGGTGCGGGTGACCGGCGACCAGCGGGCGCAGAAGTCTTCGAGCGCGGCGCGGCGGCGGGCGAGGGGCTCTTCGAGAAACAGCGCTTCGCCGCGATACAGGATGTCGAAGACGACCAGCACGGCCGGGATCTCGCGCAGCATCTCCGGCGGGACGTTCTTGCGGCCCAGGCGCTGGGCGAGGGTGGAGAAGGGGAGCGCGCGGCCGCCGGCAGCGGCGTTCTCCGCCTCGGAGGCCGGGTTCCATGCCGGGTTCCATGCCGGGTTCCATGCCAGGATCTCGCCGTCGAGGATGGCCGGTTCCGTGATGGCACCGAAGGCATCGACGAGGTCGGGGAACGAGACGCTCAGGTCGTCCCGGTTGCGCGAATAGAGGGCAACCCGTGCGCCATCGACGTGGAGCTGGGCGCGGATGCCGTCGTACTTGTCCTCGATCTGAACAGCGCGGAGCGCCGAAGCTGGTTCCGCGGGATGATCGGCTTTTGCGGCAGCCGCTCCCTCCCCGGGCGGCAGGGCTTTCGCGACCCCGGCCTGTCCTGTGACCTCTTCGCTGAAGCGCGCGATGGCCTCTTCGGTGCTTTGCACGGGGCTCGCGAGCATGAAGCCGATGGGGTGGAACAGCTTCATGCGCGCCTCGTCCAGCCGGCCCTGGGCGGCGAGGGCGACCACGTCGGGCAGCGAGCCGCGGAGCATCTCGGCGCGGCGAACGGCTGTTGTGGTCGCACTGTACGCTTCGGCGATGGCTTCTTCCACCAGCGACTGCCGCACCCCGGTGCGCATGTCGCCGGTGGCCAGCTTGATGAGGTACTTGGCTTCGTCGGGTGTGGCGCGCCGCAGCAGGTCGAGGAGGAGACGCAGTTTGGCCGCTGGGCCCCGCGCCTCGGCGATGGCCGCGAGCGTGGATGCAACCTCGGTGAAAGTGATGGAGGCGGCGGCCGGGGTGCGGCCATACAGCAGGTCGGCCGAGGCGGCGCCGAAGTCCCCATAGCGGCGGTACGCAGCCCCCATCTCGGTGGAGCTGGCGCCGGAGAGGTCGGCGACCGCTTTCGAGAGCAGCGAGCCGCCAATGTTCAGGACGCGCGCGTCGGTTTCGGCGAACGGCGCGCCGGAGAGCCAGAGCGCGGCGCGCCCGGCATCCGCCACCGGCAGGGACTTGAGGTAATCGGCGATGAAGGCGCGCTTCTCGAGCTTGCGCGACGTCGCGGCAACCGCGTCGCACAACTCGGCGAAGGCAAGGAAGAGAGACATGGGGCGTCAACCGCGGGTTGCCGGCGGGTGGCTGGTAGTGAATATAGATGGTTCTGATGCTGGATGAGCCTTTTCGTGAAGGCCGCACATCCAACAGCGGTAGAATAAGAGCATGCGCCGGCCTTCCATCCTCGGCACCCTTCTCTAGCGGCTCGCAAGCCGCCACCGCCGAGCCGCGCCCCTTCCACTCCACCCTGAACCGCAATTGAAGCCCGCCCCCGCCGGGAGGACCCCATGTTTGAACGCCTCGAACAGATTGAAGCGCGCTTTGAGGATCTCGCCGCGCAGATGGCCGATCCCGAGGTGCTTGCCGATCACGAAAAGTACCAGAAGATCGCGAAGCAGCATCGGGAGCTCGCCGCCGTGGTGGAGAAGTTCCGCGAGTATCGGCAGGTGCAGACGGGCATTGCCGATGCGCGGGCGATGCTGAACGAGAGCGACCCGGAGATTCGCGCCATGGCCCAGGAGGAGCTGACGGCGCTCGAGGCCCGCGAGCCCCGGATCGAAGAGGACCTGAAGCTGCTGCTCCTGCCGAAGGATCCCAACGACGAGAAGAACGTGGTGCTGGAGATTCGCGCCGGCACGGGCGGCGACGAGGCCAGCCTCTTCGCGGCCGAAATCTTTCGCATGTACACGCGCTTTGCCGAGCAGCACCGCTGGAAGGTGGAAGTGCTGTCGTCGTCGGAGTCGTCGGTGGGCGGCCTGAAGGAAGTGATCGCCATCGTCGAAGGCGACAAGGTGTATTCGCAGCTGAAGTACGAGAGCGGCGTGCATCGCGTGCAGCGGGTTCCGGCAACCGAAACCCAGGGACGCGTGCATACGAGCGCGGTGACGGTGGCGGTGCTGCCGGAGGCCGAAGACGTGGACGTGAGGATCGAGGCGAAGGACATTCGCATCGACACCTTCTGCTCGTCAGGACCGGGCGGGCAGAGCGTGAACACCACCTACTCCGCGGTGCGTATCACGCATCTGCCGACCAACACGGTCGTGAGCTGCCAGGACGAAAAGTCGCAGATCAAGAACCGTGAGAAGGCGATGCGCGTGCTCCGGTCGCGGCTCTACGAAGTGGAGATGGAGCGGCAGCAGCAGGCCCTGGCGAAGGAGCGCAAGCAGCAGGTGGGCACGGGCGATCGCAGCGAGAAGATCCGCACCTATAACTTCCCGCAGAACCGGCTGACCGACCATCGCATCGGGCTGACCATCCATCAGCTCAGCGAGATCATGGAGGGCAGGCTGCAGCCGGTGGTCGATGCGCTGATCGCCCACTTCAACGCAGAGCGGCTGAAGAGCGAAGCGGAAGCGGTGGCCTGAGGGCTGGCCGTCCAGGCAGTCGCGCTTCGCGCCCAACAAAGTGCAGGGAGCAGCGGGAATGATGGTCCGAGAGGCGAAGGTTGAGGATGCGGACGCGATCGCCAGAGTGCATCTGGCGAGCTGGAAGACGACGTATCCGGGGATCATTCCCCAGCAATACATCGACGGGCTGCGCGTGGAGAACGGCATCGCGCGCTGGCAGATCGAGCTGAGCGGCAGGAAGACGACCGTCTGGGTCGCCGAAGATCAGCGTGGCGTCTTCGGGTTCGCCGCCGGTGGAGCGATCCAGCATCCTGTGGACGGATACGAGGGGGAACTCGGCGCGATCTATCTGCTGGCGTCGCATCAACGCCAGGGCGCCGGCGCGGCGCTGGTGCGGCATCTGGCGGGCGATCTCCAGCGCCTGGGATTCGCCAGCATGGCGGTTTGGGTGCTGCGCGAGAGTCCGGCGCGCGGCTTCTATGAACGCATGGGCGCGGTGCCGGTGGCCGAGCAGATGATCGAGATTGGCGGCACGCCCCTGCCCGAGGTCGCATACGGGTGGCCGCACATCGGCGTGTTGTGCGGAGAACCGTGATCCGGGATCGGCGATCTCCGATCACCCGGGCTGGAGCCCGACCGTGACGGCGCGCACCGTGCGGGAGATCGCGGAAAGGGCCGCCCAGCGCCTCCAGGCGCTGCCGACCGCAAGGCGCGATGCGGAATTGCTGTCCATGCGGGCCGTGGGGCGGGATCGCGCGTGGCTGCTGGCGCATCCCGATGCGGAGCTGACGCCGGAGCAGAGCGCGCTGCTGGACGGCTGGGTGGCGCGGCGGGCGCGGTACGAGCCGGTGCAGTACATCCTGGGCGAGACGGAGTTTTATGGGCTCACCTTCCGGGTGACCCCGCACGTGCTGATTCCGCGTCCGGAGACCGAGCATCTGGTGGAGGCGGTGCTGGAGCGTGTCGCCAGGGATGCTGCGGTGCGGATTTGCGATGTGGGTACCGGTTCAGGGGCGATTGCCGTGGCTCTGGCCGAAGCGCGCCCGCGAGCGGAAATAACCGCCGTGGATCTTGCACCGGCCGCGCTGGCGGTCGCGCAGGAAAATGCGGAGCGCCATGGGATCGCGGACAGGGTGCGGTTCGTCGAGTCCGATTTGCTGAGCGCGCTGCGCGGGGAGAAGTTTGACGTGGTTGTCTCGAATCCGCCGTACGTGCGCGACGACGAGACTCTGGAGGCGCAGGTGCAGGAGTACGAGCCGCACACCGCGCTCTTTGCGGGGCCGACGGGGCTGGAAGTGGATCGTCGGCTGATTCCGGAGGCGCATGCGGCGCTGGTTCCGGGCGGATGGCTGCTGCTGGAGATCGGGCAGGGGCAGGCTGAGGCGGTGCGTGAGCTGTTGACCGCCTGGGACGACGTCGGCTTCGCCGCCGACCTGCAGGGCATTCCGCGCGTTGCCATGGCACGGCGCGGGGCGTGAGAATGGAGAGCATGAGCGCAACCGCGATGGAGACACCCACGACGACGAAGGATTTTGCAACGAAGCTGGACCGGCTGGCCGAGGTCGCGATCCGGTCGGGGCTGGGACTGGCGGCCGGACAGGAACTGGTCATGACGGCCAGCACCGACGCCCTGCCCCTGGCGCGGCTGATCACCAAACATGCCTACCGCGCCGGCGCGTCCTTGGTCACGATTCTCCTGAACGACGAAGAGGCGTCGCTGCTGCGCTATCAGAACGGCCGCGAAGAAAGCTTCGACACGGCGGCGAACTGGCTTTACGAGGGGATGGCGGCGGCCTACAAAAGCGGCGCCGCGCGCCTGGCGATCACCGGCGGAAATCCTGCGCTGCTGTCGAAGGAGAATCCCGAGCATGTGAGCCGCGCGAACCGGGCGATGTCGAAGGCCTACCGGCCGGCGCTGGAGCTGATCACGCGCCACGACATCAACTGGACGATCGTTTCGGCGGCGACGCCGGCGTGGGCGGCGGCGGTCTTTCCCGATCTGCCGGCGGAGGCGGCGCTGAGCAGGCTGTGGGATGCGATCTTCGCGGCCAGCCGCGCCGACCAGGACGATCCGGTGGCCGCCTGGAAGCAGCACGACGACAAACTCCACACCTGGGCCGACCGCATGAATGCGCGGCGCTACTCCGCCCTGCACTTCACGGGGCCGGGAACGGATCTGCACGTCGGGCTGGCCGATGATCATCTTTGGCTGGGCGGCGGAACCACGGCGGGCAACGGAAACTACTGCATCCCGAACATGCCCACCGAAGAAGTCTTCACTACCCCGCACAAGGATCGCGTGGACGGAAAGGTGCTGAGCACGAAGCCGCTCTCCCACCAGGGAACGCTGATCGAGGGGATCGCGGTGCGCTTTGAGGGCGGCAGGATCGTCGAGGCGCGCGCAGCCAAAGGCGAGCACGTACTGCAAAAGCTGATCGAGACCGACGACGGCGCGCGGCGGCTGGGTGAAGTCTCCCTGGTGCCGAACTCTTCGCCGATCGCCGCCAGCGGGCTGCTCTTCCTGAACACCCTCTTCGATGAAAACGCGGCCTGCCACATCGCCCTGGGGCAGGCGTATTCGAGCTGCATCCGCGAGGGCGACCAGCTCACCGCGTCCCAGCTCGAAGGCAAGGGCGCCAACGAGAGCCTGATCCACGTGGACTGGATGATTGGCTCGGGCCAGGTGGACGTCGACGGCATCACGGCGAACGGCAGCGCGGAGCCGGTCATGCGCCAGGGCGAGTGGGTCTGAAGCTGAACCGCTCGTGCGCGGCGAATCGTCGCCGGCGACGTTTTCTTCGCTTTGTTCCGGCAAGGCTCAATTGCCGGGTGGGGCCGGAAACTCCCAGCCCACGTCGCGCAACCTGATCAGCGGCGGGTAAGTCGTAAGCGGACGCCGGTTGCCGGACCGGCGCCCGACGACCAGACCGAACATCCCCACGACGAACCCCGCCAGGAGACCAACGCCTGCTCCGGAATTGCCGACATCCCCGGTGCCGGCAAAGGACGGTGCATGCGTCTTCGCCGGCCACAGGATGTTCTGCACGATCGCGCCCAGGATGGCCCCAGCGATCATAGCCGCGAGCGTCAGACCGATTCCCATCCGGGTGCGCCGGCGGCACTGGGCGCAGCGCGGCACGCGCACCGTCACTTCGTCCTGGCGGTCGCCCCGCTTCACCGGATAATCGAGCGCGGGGAGGCCCGAATGCGCATCCGCGACAAGCCGCTGCGTCCAGGCATGCTCCGGCCGCGCCGGCGCGCCGCATTGCCAGCAGACGGCATCGATCGGTGGTAGCGGAGAGGTCGATTCGGCCGACATGGGTCAGGAGCATCCTACTTCTGCTTCTTCGCCAGGAAAAGGCCCGGCGGCCGAGCGCATCGCCGTCGGGCTCCTGCGGACGGGGAGTCGCGCAGAAGGAAGACCTCGCTTCCGCCACTTTTTTTGCCGAATCGCGTTCGTGTTGGTATGTCGAACCGGCGCGTCGCCCTTTGTGTGTCCGCAACCCTGGTGGCTGTGGCAGCCCTGTGTAGTTCACCGTTGGCCCGAGCCCAGCAGGAGGGCCCGCCGGCGCCGCAGGGCCTCGACGCGCTGGGAACGCGCGCCACCTTCCACACCGATATGACCTTCGACGCGGCGATGCTGCAGGCCGCCAGCCAGATTCTGCCCGACGAAGACAAGCCGATCGTCGCAAAGCTGCGCAGCATCACCGTGCACGAGTTCCGGTATTCGGCGCCCGGGATGTACGATCCGGCGGCGCTGGAGGCGGTGCGGGCGCAGTACGCCGGGAATGGCTGGACGCACCTGGTGGCGAAACAGACGCAGCCGCGCGCGGTCGTTTCCACCGATCCCCAGACCGGGCTGACGGTCGCGCATGCGGATCCGTCGTTCGATCCAACCCATACCGATGTTTGGGTGCGCATGGATCACACGAACTTCGACGGGGTCGTGCTGCTGGTGGCGAACCAGCGCAACGTGCACCTGATTGTCATCGACGGCATGCTGAGCCCGATCGATCTCCTCCACCTGCGCGGGCACTTCGGGATTCCGCGGTTCGCCGGGGACGGCTTCGACGGCAACCGCCAATAGCCGGCAGCGCGCAGATCGCAGCCGCGCGGGGAATGGTCATGGCAGCCCGCCGGGCCCTTCGCTAGAATGCCGCGATGGCGAGCGTGGCTGGCAGCGTGGTGCGGATCGGGCTGATCGCCGGCACCCTGGACATCACCGAAAACATCGTCTTCAACGCCTTCCGGCACATCACACCGGCGATGATCTTCCAGTACATCGCGAGCGGGCTGACGGGCGCGTGGGCCTTTCAGGCCGGCGCGGCGTCCATCGCTCTGGGCGTGGCCATCCACTACACCATCGCGATGTTCTGGACCGCGCTCTACTGGGCCCTGGCCGGCGGGTTTGCGGTTCTGCTGCGGCGGCCGGTGCTTTGCGGATTGCTGTACGGCGCCGCGGTCTACGCAATCATGAACTTCGTGGTGCTGCCCCTCACGCGGCTGCCGCACGCGCACGCGGCGGCGACCCTGGCGTCGCGCATCAGCGGGGTCCTCGCTCTGCTGTTCTGCATTGGGCTAACGGTGGCGTGGCTGACGGCGCAGGCACGGAAGCAGACAGCGCTTCACGGATTGTAGACTGGAATACAAAAGCCACGCAGCTCTGCGCCGCGTGGCTTTAATGCTTTTGGAGGCGGGCTAGATGTGGCAGCTGAGGGCGCCGCGTTTCTCCAGGTACTTCTGGTGGTAATCCTCGGCGCGCCAGAAGGTCTCAGCGGGAACAACCTGGGTGACGATCGGCTTCGCAAAGCGCTTCTCCGCCGTGAGGCGAGCGATGGTCTCTTCCGCCGCGGCCTTCTGCTCCAGCGAATGGTAGAAGACGACGCTGCGATACTGCGTGCCCCAGTCGGGCCCCTGGCGGTTGAGCTGCGTGGGATCGTGCAGGGCGAAGAACTCGTCGAGCAGCTGCTGGTAGGTGATCTTCGATGGGTCGAAGTCGATTTCGACGGCTTCGGCATGGCCGGTGCGGTCGGTGCACACTTGCTGGTACGTCGGCTTGTCCAGCGAGCCGCCCTCATAGCCGACGGCGGTCGCGGTGACGCCGGGGAGCTGCTGCAAGCGGGCTTCGACGCCCCAGAAACATCCGGCGGCGAATGTAGCTTTTTCCATGGGGATGAATCTCCTCCCATTAGATAGTGCCTGAGACAGGTTGGTTTCAGCGAGGGGAAGGGCGCTGGCGGCGAGGCGGACGGCGGGACTGAGCCGGAGCGGCCGTCGTGGAAGGGCGGCTCCTCGGGCGGCGCGTGGCGCGGTTCGGGCGAGGCGGTCTGTTGGTGCGGTTCTCAGATCCCGTTTTCCGGCCCGGCCTCGCCGATTTGCCCTCGGCGGCGTGGCGGAGCGCGGCCACTTCGTTCGGAGTGAGATCGCGCGAGCGGCCGGGCTCGAGGTCGAGGACCAGCGGGCCGTAGCCCACGCGGCGAATCTTTTCGACGTGATGGCCGACTTCCTCGAACATCTTGCGAATTTCGCGATTGCGGCCCTCCGTCAGGATCATCTCGTACCAGGGATTGTCCGCGTCGCGCAGGAGGCGGACGCGTGCGGGAGCCGTCATGATGCGCTCGCGCGGAGCGGATGAGCGAACGCGTTCGTCGTGCCCATCGGCGTGGCTGGGTTTGCCGGCGCGGGGCTTCGTTCGGATCTGGCTGCCCCGGTCGATCATGACCCCGTGGCGCAGCTGGCTCAGCGCCGAGTCCGATGGCTTGCCGCTGACTTTCACGAGGTACGTCTTCTCGACGTGGGCCGCTGCGCGCGTGAGAGCGTTGGCCAGGGCGCCGTCGTTCGTCATCAGCAATAACCCTTCGGACGAAAAATCGAGGCGGCCGACGGGAAAGAGGCGCTCGCCGCCTCCGGTGTGCCCGGATCGGACCAGATCGATCACCGTGGGACGGCCTTCCGGATCGCTGGCCGTGGTGACGTAGCCCTTCGGCTTGTTCAGGACGAGATAGCGATGCCGCTCGGGGCCGTGCAGCAGCTTGCCATCGACGCGGATGTGGTCCTGCGCGGGGTCGGCTTTGCTGCCGAGTGCGGTCACCGTCTGGCCGTTGACCTGGACGCGGCCGGCGAGGATCAGCTCCTCGGCCTTACGGCGGGAGGCAATGCCGGCGGCGGCGATGATCTTCTGCAGACGCTCCGCTCCCGGCGCGCTCGCCTCGGCGCGGCGATCCGGCGCTCCCGCTTCCGGATCCGTCATGAGTGCGCCTTGCCCGCGTGTTCGGCGATGTCCTGCTCCGACGTGGGGGCCGGCTCTTCGGCGGACGCCGAATCGCTCCCGGTCTCCGCTGCGGCCTCTTCGATCGCCGCGATCTCGTTCTGTGCGAAGGGCAGCTCTTCTTCGCCCGGAGCGATGGGACCTTCGGCTTCGGTTTCGGCCAGCTCGCTGGCCATCTTCTCGAATTCCTCAAGAGACGGCAGCTCGTTGACGTCTTTCAGTCCGAAGCGGAGAAGGAACTCCTTCGTCGTCTTGTAGAGGATGGGGCGGCCGACGACCTGTTTGCGCCCGGCGGTGGTGATGAGCTTGCGTGCGACCAGCGAACCGAGGACGCCTCCGGAATCGACGCCGCGGATTTCGCCGATCTCCGGCGCCGTAATCGGCTGCTTGTAGGCGATGACCGCCAGGGTTTCCAGAGCCTGCATGGAGAGTTTGAACGGCGGCTTGAGGGTCCTGATAAAGGCGCGCACGGCGTCGTGATACTCCGGACGCGTGCCGAAGCGGTAGCCGCCGGCGACTTCGCGAATCTCAAGGCCGCTGTCTTGGGCGCTGTAGTCCGCGACCAGCTCGTCGATCAGACGGCGGATTTCCTCGCGGGCGTCGCGTTCGCGCAGGCGGGCGGCTTTCTTCTCCGCGTCGCCGGCTGACGCGTCGCCGGCGGATGGCGCAGAGTCGCCGGAGGCCGACGACAGCGCCTCCTCCACGATCTCGGGAGCCAGTGCGGGCTCGGAGGCGAGCGCGGCTTCCGCGGCCGCTTCGGAGCCGGACGAATCGGAGACAAGGGCGGCCAGGCGAGCGGCACGCGAGGCAAGGGCTTCGTCGCGGAAAAGGGAAGCGAGCTGCGCCGGAGTGACCGGCTCCTCGGCGGCGTAAATGACGGCTTCGATGCGGGCTTTCAGACTCATGGAATGGGGGGTGATCCGTCGCCGCGCAAAAGAAAACGGCGCTTTCTCGATACTACCGAAAGCGCCGCTCTCTGGTGCAGAGGGCTGTGGATCACATGAAGTGCCGCATCACGACGAACAGTCCGGCCGCCAGCAGGGCCGCGGCGGGGAGGGTGAAGATCCACGCCAAGGCGATGTTGCGGATGGTGGAGAGCTGGAGCCCGCTGCCATTGGCGGCCATGGTGCCCGCCACGCCCGAGGACAGGACGTGCGTGGTGGAGACCGGCATGTGCAGGTGGTCGGCCCCGAGGATCGTGATGGCGGCGACGATTTCAGCCGAGGCGCCCTGCGCGTAGGTCAGGTGCTCCTTGCCGATCTTTTCGCCGACAGTGACGACGATGCGCTTCCAGCCCACCATGGTCCCGAGCCCGAGGGCGATGGCCACGGCGACCTTCACCCACGTGGGGATGAACTTGGTCGCGTTGTCGACCTGCTTCTTGTAGGCGCCTAGGACTTTGTTGTCCGCGGCGGTGAAGACCGGCGTGCCGTTCTTCCCGGGGTACTTGGCCATCAGGCGCAGGGCCTCGCTGACCACGTACATATCGTTGCGGACGTTCTGCTGCTGCGCGTCGGGGATGCCCTTGAGCGACTTGTACATCACGACTTCGTTCTTGATTTCCTCGGTCATCTGGCGGGCGGCCAGCATGGTGTCCTGGTTGAACTCCTTGGTGCGGATGTAGTCGGTCAGCTCGGTGCGCGCATCGCCCATCACGGCGTTCGGCGAGACGTATTTGTTAAACACTTCCTCCGCCTGCGAGGAAATCGTCGCGAAGGTTGACACCTGGCCGTAGCCGACGGCATGGTTGAGCGCGTAGGCCGTGGGGACCGTGCCGATGAGGATGAGCATGATCAGCCCCATGCCCTTCTGGCCGTCGTTGGAGCCGTGACCGAAGCTCACAAAGGTGCAGGTGGCGATGAGCAGCCCGCGAATCCAGCCCGGCGGCGGCTCGGTGCCTTTGGGCGACTCGTACAGCGCCTTGTTCTTGACGAACATTTTTAGGATGAGCAGTAGGACGCCCGCGCAGCCGAAGCCGACCAGCGGCGAAATGAGAAGGACCTTAAAGACGCCGGTCGCCTGTTCCCAGTCGACGCCGCTGGTGCCCGTGTGGGGATTCATCAGCTGATTCGCGATCCCCACGCCGATGATCGATCCGATGAGGGTGTGAGAGCTGGAGGCCGGCAGGCCGAACCACCACGTGCTCAGGTTCCAGAGGATGGCGGCGATCAGCAGCGAGAAGACCATCGCGAAGCCGGCGCCTTTGCCGACCTGGAGGATCAGCTCGACCGGGAGCAGCGAAAGAATGGTGAACGCGACCGCGCCCGAGGAGGTGAGCACGCCGAAGAGGTTCCACAGGCCCGACCAGACCACGGCAACGTGCGGCTCCAGCGAGTGCGTGTAGATGACGGTGGCCACGGCGTTGGCGGTGTCGTGGAAGCCGTTGACGAACTCAAAACCGAGAGCGATCAGCAGCGCCACCCCGAGCAGGACATACGGCCACGTGGAGGCGAGATGGGTCCCGGCGAGATCGCCGATCAGCTGCGAGCCGGCATAGGCGAGCCCGCCGATCAGCGCAATGCCGAAAATGATCATCCCGATCGCGCCCGGGGACTTGCTCATCTTTTCGTGCAGCAGGGCGCCGGGGTGGGCCGGGAGGGTGGGTACTTCGACAACGTCGGTGAGGGGTATTCCAGGGTCTGCGGACATGGACGTTCTCGCTTCTGCAGAGTGTAGGGAGTTCCGCCAAGCTAGCAGCGGGCAATGGCCGGGAGCATGAACGCCGTGTTAACAGACGATGAAACGGCGAAGACGCGGGATGCCGGAATCGCCCGGCCGGAGGCCGTCTTCCGCCTGGTTTAGAAGTCCTCGCTGGAGGAGAGGCGTTCGTTGACGGCCTCTTCGAAGCGCTCGTGCTTCTTGATGTAGATCTCGCTGAAACCGCGATCCTGGCGGAGCAGGACGGCCTGCAGGCGGACCAGCTCGAGCAGCGCCAGGAACATGGCGACGATCGCGGGGACCGAGCGCGTGTGCCCGAGCAGTTTCGAGAGACCGACGGGGCGGTCTTCCATCATCAGGCGCCGGCGGACGAAGTCGATCATCTGGCGGACGGTGACCGCATCCTCGGAGACGTCGAGGACCGGGCGGTTCCTCGCCCGCTCGAGGATTTCGCGGAAGACGCGAACCAGGTCGAGGGTGTCGGCGGCGATTTCCTGATCGGCGTCCGCGGTTTCGCGGAATTCGCGCATGCCGGGATTGGTCCACGTGGCTTCTTCCAGCTGGCGCTTCTGCTGCAGCATCTGCGCCGCGTTGTGGAAGCGCTCGTGTTCGAGAAGGCGCTCGACCAGCTCGCGGCGGGGATCCTCGGCCTGGCCTTCGGCGGCTTCCAGCGGATCGCGCGGCAGCAGCATCCTGCTCTTGATGTGAATGAGCAGCGCCGACATGTAGATGAATTCGCCGGCCGTGTCGACGTCGGAGGCCTTGAGGTGTTCGACATAGGCGAGGAACTGGGCGGTGATCTTCGCCATGGGAATGTCGTAGATGTCGATGTTCTGCTTGCGGACCAGGTCAAGAAGAAGATCGTAGGGGCCTTCGTAGACCTGGCCGACGATGACGGAGAAGGGGAAGG
>DATJNE010000132.1:0-13406 GCA_035508305.1 Acidobacteriaceae bacterium
AAGGACTCCGAGCTGAAAAACCAACAGTCACTATCATTTCCACTCCCTGACCCCAACCGCGGAGGTTGAGATGAAACCGTTTTCACGTCGCACTCTTCTGAAGTCCAGCCTTTTGGCGCCGGCTGCTGTCGCCGTGGAAAAAATGGGCCCCCTGGGGATTGCCATGGAGACCGGTCATCAGACCTCGCCTCTTGCCGATCAAGCGCCCAACGCCGCCCTCACCGCATCTGAGCGCGAGCGACTCCTCCTGGATTTCGGCTGGCGCTTCCACCTGGGCAACGCCGACGATCCTTCGAAGGACTTCGGGTTCGGCAGCGGCAGCAGCGGCGACTTCCAGAAGACGGGCAATTTCCTTCCTGCGACGAACGTCGCGTTCGACGACGGCGACTGGACTCCGGTGGATCTGCCTCACGATTGGGCGGTCGAGCTGCCATTCACCAATGACGCATCCCTCGCCAGCAAAGGCTTTTATCCCCTCGGGCGCACTTATCCCGCCACAAGTGTCGGCTGGTACCGGCGCGTCTTCGAACTGCCTGCATCGGACGCCGGCAAGCGCATCAGCCTTGAATTCGACGGGGCCTATCGGGAAGTGCTCGTCGCTCTGAACGGCTTTTACGTCGGCCAACACAGCGGCGGCTACGATCCATTCAGCTTCGACGTCACGGACTTCGTCAACGCCGGCGCAACCAATGTCCTGCTTGTGCGCGTCGATGCGACTCTGAGCGACGGATGGTTCTACGAGGGCGCGGGGATCTATCGGCATGTATGGCTGGTCAAGACGAGCCCGGTCCACGTGAAGAAATGGGGGACGTTTGTCGGGTCCGAAGTCCGCTCGGGCGAAGCCACCCTGACCATTCGAACCGAAGTGGAAAACCAGAGCGATGCAGCGCGCAGGGTACGCGTCGTCTCCACGGTGCTCGATCCGGCGGGGGGCACGGTCGCTTCGTTGACTACGGCGCCCGAGCTGATCGCTCAGGGAGGGGAACAAACGTACGAGCAGAGGCTGACGGTGCAGAGTCCCAGGCTGTGGTCGCTCGAGGAGCGCAACCTCTACAGACTGGTCACCGAACTCAGCGCCGACGGCGCGACGGTCGACCGGTACGAGACTCCTTTCGGCATTCGCACCATCTCCATCGATCCGGAAAGAGGAGTTTTTCTCAACGGAAAGCCGGTGAAGATCAAGGGCACGTGCAACCATCAGGACCACGCCGGCATCGGCGCCGCGTTGCCGGACGCCGTGCAGTATTACCGGGTGCGCAAGCTGCAGGAGATGGGGTGCAATGCGCTGCGGACTTCGCATAACCCGCCGACGCCGGAGCTGCTGGATGCCTGCGACCGGCTGGGCATGCTGGTGTTCGATGAGACGCGGATGATGTCGTCGAACCCCGAAGGCATGAGCCAGTTTGGCGACCTTGTGCGCCGCGACCGCAACCGTCCCAGCGTCTTCATGTGGTCGATGGGCAATGAGGAACGGGTGGCCAACACCGCGCGCGGCGTCCTGATCCTGTCGGCGATGAAAGACCTGGCCGGCAAGCTGGATGGGACGCGGCCTGTCTCGATTGCGCCGACGGGCGCGATCGGCACCGGCGGCCTGGCGGTGTGCGACGTGATCGGCTACAACTATATGGACCCGGGCGCGCTGGCGTACCACCAGGCGCATCCCGACAAGCCGGTGATCGGGACGGAAACAGTGAGCGCGGTCGGCACGCGCGGCATCTACATCACCGACCCACACAAGGGCTATGTGGGTTCGTATGATCCTTACACCACGACGGGCCGGGCCTCGGCCGAAGGCTGGTGGCGCTTCTGCGACGCACAACCCTGGCTGGCGGGCGGTTTTGTCTGGACAGGGTTCGACTATCGTGGCGAGCCGTCGCCGTACCAGTGGCCGAACATCAGCTCGCAGTACGGCATCATCGACACGTGCGGTTTTCCGAAGGACACGTTCTACTACTACCAGTCGTGGTGGACCGAGAAGCCCGTGCTGCACCTTTTCCCGCACTGGAACTGGTCCGGTTACGAGGGGAAGGAGATCGCGGTTTGGGTGCACTCCAACCTGGATCGCGTCGAACTGTTTCTCAACGGCCGGAGCCTCGGAGCGCAGGAAGTGAAGAGGAACCAGCACGTGGCCTGGAACGTGGCGTATGCGCCCGGGACCATTGAAGCGCGCGGCTACAGGGGAGAGAAGGTGGTGCTGACCACGCGGCGGGAGACCACCGGGAGTGCGGCGAAGCTGGTGATGACCGTCGACCGCAGTGAAGTGAACGCGGACGGCGAAGACGTTGCCATGTTTGCGGTCGCCGTCCAGGATGCGCAGGGGCGCGAGGTTCCGGTCGCGGACAACGAAGTGACTTTTCAGATCTCGGGGCCGGGCAGGCTGATCGGCGTCGGCAATGGCGACCCGACCGACCACGCACCGGACAAGGGCACTTCGCGCAGGGCTTTCTCAGGACTATGCATGGCCCTGGTGCAGTCCACCAAACAGGCCGGCCCGGTCACGCTGCAGGCGGCGTCGCCAGGACTTGTACCGACCACGGTTACGATTACGGCGCGAGAAGCTTCGCTCCGGCCACAGGTCGCTGTCTTCCGGCGTGAAGTGCCCTCTGGTGCGGGAGTCACCGGACTCTGGCGTCCCATCCCCGAAGGGGGAGAGCCGAACGAGCTACTCTCGTTCTTGATTGGTGCCGGATCGACGATCTTCACGCTGCGCCAAAGCGGCAACAGCCTCGCCGGAACCGTCGAAGGCGGTGGCGGCGGCTTTCTCAGCGGCGGCGAAGTCCCCCTGGCGATCGAGAACGGCAAAATCGAGGGCAGCAACATCTCCTTCAGAGCCGGCAGCAGCACTTACACCGGCACGATTGCCGCGGACCGCATCCGTCTTGAGCGCAGGATCGAGCTTCCGTTCCACAGACCGAATCCGGTGACGCCCACCGGGCCGCAGCCCGCCATCGGGCCGCCGCCTGACGGATCGGATCCCTCGATCAACCGCTCGTGGCGCATGCCCGACAGCATCCCCGTCGTGCTGCGCCGTGCCGAGCGGTGAAGGCCCTGGAGCTGCACGAGGGAGTGCTGAACCTCGCAATGTCAGGGGTTTTAAGGGGAGGGGACTGCGCGGTGGGCAGCGACGAGAGCCTGACCCAGGCTCAGGCCACCGTCGCCTGCCGGAACCTCCGCGTGGGTGAACACCTCGAAGCTCCGATCTCTCAGACGGCGGATGAGGCGCTCGAAGAGATAGACGTTCTGGAAGGTACCGCCGCTGAGGCAAACGCGATCCAGCCGATGCTTCTCGCGCAGCAACACGGCAACCTGAACCAGGATCTCGATCAGACCGTTATGGAAGCGCTGGCTCAGGACCGACTGCGCAGCGCCTGCATCCACATCGTCCAGCAGCAATTCAAACAGCGGCCGCGTATCAATGATCCACGGCTCGCGATCGCGCAACAAGCGAAGGGGGTAGGGCGGCACCTCGCGGTCGGGATCGGAAATGGCCATCTCCAGCTCGATGGCCGCCTGGGCCTCGTAACTGACGTGGGAACGAATTCCAATGACCGCGGCCACGGCGTCAAAAAGGCGTCCGCAGCTGGAGGTGAGCGGCGAGTTGGCGCCGCGCTCGATCATGCGCAGCAGGGTCTCAATTCGGCCGCGGCCGATCTCCTCGACGAGCTGCAGGCGGCGCTCCAGGAATTCCCGGCCAAAATGCCGGGCCAGGTACGCCACAGCCATTCGCCAGGGTTCCCGGACGGCAGCCTCCCCGCCGGGCATGGGGATGCAGGCAAGATGCGCGGCGCGCTCAAAATGGGCGTAGCCGGCAATCAGGACCTCTCCGCCCCAGATTGTCTGATCGGTTCCGTACCCGGTGCCGTCCAGTGCGAACCCAATCACAGGGCTATCGACGTGATTCTCGGCCATCACGCTGGCGATATGAGCGTGATGGTGCTGTACACCAATACTGCGGCAGCTGCGCTGCGCCAGCGCCCAGCGCGTCGAGAGGTACTCCGGGTGCAGATCGTGGGCGACAATCTGCGGATCGACTTCCAGGATCCGACGCAGATGAGCGCAGGCTTCGCCGAAAAAGCGGAAGGCTTCCAGATTCTCCAGATCGCCGATGTGCTGGCTGAGATACGCCTCTGTCCCTTTGGTGATGCAGATCGTGTTCTTCAGCTCTCCGCCGACCGCGAGGATGGCCGGGGCCGGCTCCTTCAGGAACACGGGGACGGGAACAAATCCCCGTGAGCGCCGAAGCTGGCGCGGCTTTCCGTCCGAGATGCGCACAACGGAGTCATCGCAGCGCAGGAGAATGTCGCGGTTATGAACCAGCAGGCAATCTGCGAGGCTGCCGAGACGGTCGACCGCTTCGTCGTTGGCAATCGCGATGGGCTCTTCGCTGAGATTACCGCTGGTCATCACCAGCGCCCGAAATGCTGCGGCGGCAAACAACAGGTGGTGCACCGGAGTGTAGGGCAGGAAAACGCCCAGAGAGCGGTTGGAAGGAGCCACCGATTCTGCAAGGCGATGCGCCTCTCGTTTGGGCAGGACGACGATCGGACGCGTGACGCTCCGAAGCTGCTCGCGCGCCGGTTCGTCCAGTTCGCAGCAGGCGGCGATGGTTTCGAGATCCGGCGCCATTACCGCGAACGGCTTTTCCCATCGGCGCTTGCGGGCACGCAAACGCTCGACTGCCTGATCGCTGGCCGCATCGGCGGCGAGATGAAAGCCACCGAGACCCTTGATGGCGACGATCTCGCCCGCACTGAGCCGGGCGGCGGCTTCCTGAATTGGATCCTGAACGTCCATTCGTCTGCCCTCGCGGTCCCACAACTCCACCTGCGGTCCGCATTTCCAGCAGGCGTTGGGCTGGGCGTGAAAGCGACGGTCCGCGGGATCGTCGTACTCGGCCTGGCAATCGGGGCACATCGGAAATGCGCCCATGGACGTGCGCGGCCGGTCGTAGGGGATGTCACGCACGATGGTGAACCGCGGCCCGCAATTGGTGCAGTTAATAAACGGGTATCGATAGCGGCGGTCGCGAGGATCGAACATCTCGCGCAGGCAGTCGGGACAGGTTGCTACATCGGGTGAGATGAGGACACGCATCCGGCCGCCCGGGCGGCTGGCGACGATCTGGAATTCGGTATCGTTGGTGCAGGGGATGTCGCGAACGGTGCAGCGGGTGATACGAGCCAGGGACGGAATCTCGACCGGCAGACGAGCGAGAAACGCGTGGACGGCGGCAAGATCACCTTCGGCCTCGATCGTGACCCCGTCCGCGGTGTTGGTGACGTACCCGGCGAGATGGTTCTCGCGAGCGAGCCGGTAGACAAAAGGCCGAAAGCCGACACCCTGAACAATTCCTGAAATCTGGATCGCAACACGCCGTTGCATGAGCACCCTGGTCCGGCTGGAATCCGCAGCCAGAGGCGCCTGCTCCTGGCCGGTGGCGCCCCCACCGCCTGTGCAAGCGCCAGTTCACGATGTCCACTATCTTAATATTCGGGATAGCGGCGACGGCGGTGGAGTGCCCGAGGCCGGTCCCGTTGCAGAGCAGGATTGCGGCCTGAATGCACGAACTGTCCATCGCAGCGGAGATTGTGGATTGCGTGACGGAGTCGCTCGCCGCTTATCCGAATGCCCGCGTCCTCGAGGTGCGCCTGAAGATCGGCGCGCTCGCCGCGATCGTCGAGGAGTCGCTTCAATTCTGCTATAGCCTGGCGACCGAAGGCACGCCGCTGGCAGGATCGAAGCTGGTCGTCCTCAACGTTCCGATAACCGTCGATTGCACAACGTGCAGGAGAGAGGTCGCACTTGACAGCCTGCAAAGCTTTCGCTGCCCCGGATGCGGCCAGCCAGCGGGCGATGTACGGCGCGGCCGCGAACTGGAAGTAGAGGCCATCGAAATCGAAGAGGCGGAGGAGGCTCCGGCGCCATGACCACACGCATCGTCGAGCTGCGCAAGGGGGTTTTGAAGAAGAACGATGAGCTGGCGCGGGAACTGCGCGCGCGCTTCACAGCCGCGGACGTGCTGGTGCTGAACCTGGTCTCGAGCCCGGGAACCGGCAAGACCTCCTTTCTGCAGCGGACCCTGACGGAGTTGCGCACACGCGGCGCTGCAGCCGCGGCGCTTGTCGGTGACCTCGAAACCGACAACGATGCGCGGCGGCTTGCGCAGGCAGGCGTCCCGGTGCGGCAGATCAATACGCACGGAATCTGCCATCTGGAAGCGGAGATGATCGGCAGGCATCTGGATGGATGGAGTGAAGTCGAGCTGGGCGCGCTCGACTATTTGTTCATCGAAAACGTCGGCAACCTGGTTTGCCCCTCGGGGTACGACCTGGGCGAGCGTATCCGCGTGGCGCTCCTGAGCGTGACCGAAGGCGAGGACAAGCCCCTGAAGTATCCCACGTTGTTTAACTCGGCGGATGCGGCGGTGATTACGAAGATCGACATCGCCGGCGCGGTCGACTATGACCGCGAGGCTGCGTTGAGAAACCTCAGGGAAATACGTCCCGGAATCAGGATCTTTGAAACCTCGGCGCGGACCGGTGCGGGAATGGGCGAGTGGCTGAATTTCCTGGCCGAGGCGAGGTAAAACGGAGCCCCGGTTCGGCAGAAGCAGGCGCGGCCGGCCTCACCGGCTTATCCGCGCGCGGAAGACGTGTGATCTTTGTCACAATCCCCCGGTGTTTACCGGGACGTATACTCCGCGGAGAGAGACGTTCTATGTGCCTTGCTATTCCGGGCCGAGTGGAAGAAATCATCGACGACGGACTGATCCGCATTGGCCGAGTGAACTTCGGAGGCGTGGTGAAACGCGTCTGCCTGGACTACGTGCCGGACGCAGCCGTGGGCGACTACGCCCTGGTGCACGTGGGGTTCGCCATTTCCAGGGTGGACGAAGTAACAGCGCAGGAAACGCTGGCGGCATTCCGCGCGATGGGGTTGCTGGAGGAAGAGTTGGCCACAGAGGAGGAGGCGTTGGCGCGCGCCGGCAACCAGCCACAGTCAGCCTGCCCGGACGGCGGATGCGATCCGACGGTGGACCGGCCGGCCCCAAGGCGTTGACCCCCTTATCAGTCAGCTATCGTCGACCATTCTTCACGTGACCATGAAGTATCTGACCGAATTCCGAAACGGCGAGATCGCGCAGCGGGTGGCGCGCGAGATTCACAGGGCGACTTCGCGCCGGTGGAAGATCATGGAGGTGTGCGGCGGCCAGACTCACTCCATCCTGCGGAATGGCATCGACCAGATGCTCCCCGCCGGCGTCGAGATGCTGCACGGTCCCGGCTGTCCGGTGTGCGTGACCCCGCTGGAGCTGATCGATAAGGCACTGGCCATCGCCGCCCAACCCGGCATCATCTTTTGCTCCTTCGGCGACATGCTGCGCGTGCCCGGTACGGAGGGCGATCTGTTTCAGGTGAAGGGCCGTGGCGGCGATGTGCGCGTGGTCTATTCGCCCCTGGATGCCCTCGACCTTGCGGCAAAGAACCCCGGCCGGCAGGTGGTCTTCTTTGGTGTGGGTTTTGAAACCACGGCGCCGGCCAATGCGATGTCGGTCCACCTGGCCAAACGGAAGGGAATCGGGAACTTCTCGCTGCTGGTTTCGCATGTGCTGGTCCCCCCAGCGATTGAGGCAATCATGACCTCGCAGGGGAACGAGGTTCAGGCCTTTCTGGCCGCCGGACACGTGTGCAGTGTGATGGGATACCGGGAATACCCGCCGCTGGCCGAGAAGTTCAGGATTCCCATCGTCGTCACCGGCTTTGAGCCTCTCGATCTGCTCGACGGCATTCGCCGAGCCGTGTTGCAACTGGAGCGCGGAGAACACCGGGTGGAGAATGCCTACGAACGGGTGGTGACGTACGCGGGCAACGGCGAGGCGCAGAAGCTGCTGGCCGAGGTTTTCGAAGTGACCGATCGCGCCTGGCGCGGCATCGGCGTCATCCCGAAGAGCGGATGGAAGCTGAATGCTGCGTATCGGGAATTCGACGCCGAAGAGCGGTTCAGCATCTCGGGAATCCGGACCCAGGAATCCCCACGGTGCAGGTCCGGCGACGTCCTGCGCGGCGCCCTGAAGCCGGCCCAGTGCCCGGCCTTCGGCGGGGAATGCACGCCGCGGCATCCGCTGGGAGCCACCATGGTTTCGAGCGAAGGAGCCTGCGCAGCGTATTTCAATTATGGCCGGTTCCTGAGCGCGGAAGAACTGGCGTCCGCAGGAGGCACGCTTGGCTGACATCGGCGCGTGGTCCTGTCCTCTGCCGCTGGCCGACTATCCGACCATCGTGATGGCGCATGGCGGCGGCGGCAGGCTGGGCAACGAACTGGTGGAACACCTGTTCCTGCCGGCATTTCGCAATCCGGCGCTCGAGAATCTGGGCGATGCCGCAGTCTTCGAGCCGGGACCCGGCAAGCTCGCGATGAGCACCGATTCATTCGTGGTGCAGCCGCTCTTCTTTCCCGGCGGGTCGATCGGCGCACTGGCCGTGAACGGCACGGTCAACGACCTGGCCGTCTCCGGTGCGGAGGCGAAGTTTCTGAGCGCGAGCTTCGTTCTGGAAGAGGGTCTTCCCCTGGCGGACCTTGCCACGGTGGTCCGGGATATGGCGGAGGCGGCAAGAGCCGCCGGCGTGGAGATTGTCACGGGTGATACCAAGGTCGTCGAAAACGGCCACGGCGACGGGGTTTACATCAATACCACCGGCATCGGCGTCGTGCGCCCCGGCATCGAGGTGGGACCGCATCGGGCGACGCCGGGCGACGCCATTCTCGTTTCCGGGACCATTGGCGACCATGGCATGGCGATTCTGAGCGTGCGCGAGGGGCTGGAATTTGAAAGCCGGATCCGGTCGGACTGCGCGGCGCTGAATGGGCTGATCGCACAGGTGCTGGACGGCGCGCGCGGGGCGGTACACGCGATGCGCGATCCGACCCGGGGGGGTCTTGCGTCCACCCTGAACGAGATCGCTTGTGCGTCGGGGCAGGGCATCCGGATTGATGAGACCCGGTTGCCGGTTCGCGCTGAGGTTCAGGCGGCCTGCGACCTGCTCGGTCTCGATCCGCTGAACGTGGCGAACGAAGGGAAGGCGATCTTCTTCGTCGCGGCCGAGATGCGTGAAGCGGTGCTGGCCATTTTGCGTTCCCACCCGCTGGGGCGGGATGCAGCCATCATCGGCGAGGTCACGGAACGGCACCCGCGCATGCTGATCGCCCACACCGCGCTGGGCGCGAACCGGGTTATTTCGATTCCTGTCGGCGAGCAGCTGCCTCGTATCTGCTAGTAACGGTACCAGCGGTGGTCCGAACTTACCGGACTGCACCAGGAACGCTCGCCTTGTGATCCCAGTCACAGCCAAGCGCACGGTTCGGCACGTAGCGTTTGTCGCATCTTCGCGTGGACGCCCGGGATTCTGCTCTCCCCCGAGGTTCTGCCCGCGCGAGTGGCAAGCGAGGTGTGAGCATGGGGCATACCATTTGGCAGACATTCCGGAATAAGGGGTACAGCCGCCGCGATTTTCTGCAGTTCTGCAGCGCGGCAACCATCGCCGCCGGCCTGCAGAAGACAGCCGTGGGTCAGGTTGTCTCCGCATTTGAGAGAAACGAGAAGCCGGCAGTCATCTGGATGCACTTCCAGGAATGCACCTGCTGCAGTGAGTCGTTCATCCGCGCGTCGCATCCCATTGTGGCGGATGCTCTGCTGAACGTGCTGGACCTGAACTACACCGAGACCCTGATGGCGGCATCCGGCTTCCAGGCAGAGAAAAGCCTGAACGACACGATTCGTAACAACAAGGGGAAGTACATCGTTCTGGTCGAGGGCGCCGTGCCCACGAAGGACGATGGCGTTTACTGCATGATTGGCGGCAAAACCGCCGAATCCATCCTGCAAACCGTGGCTGCCGATGCGGCGGCGATCATTGCATGGGGAAGCTGCGCGTCGAACGGATGTGTCCAGGCGGCCAGGCCGAACCCCACGGGCGCGACGCCGATTTCGAAGCTGGTCAACAAACCCGTGATTAACGTTCCCGGCTGCCCGCCCATCGCCGACGTGATGATGGGCGTGGTCACGCATCTTCTGGTTCTCGGCCAAATCCCCGCTCTGGACAGCCTGAGCCGGCCGAAGGAATTTTACGGCCGCCGCGTCCACGACACCTGCTACCGCCGGCCCAACTATGATGCCGGACTGTTTGTCGAGTCCTGGGACGACGAGAACGCACGCAAAGGATACTGTCTGTACAAGATGGGTTGCCGGGGACCGGTGACTTACAATGCCTGCTCGGTGGTCAAGTGGAACGAAGGCACCAGCTACCCCATCCAGTCCGGCCACGGCTGCATCGGCTGCAGCGAAGAAGGCTTCTGGGACAACGGGCCGTTCTATCAGCACCTCAATTCGGTACCCGGCTTCGGCATTGAGAGCACAGCCGACACCATCGGGACCACCGTTGGTTTGGCTACCATTGCCGGGGTCTCCGCCCATGCCGTCGTTACCAATATCCGTAAGCGCGGCGTGATTGCCGAAGTGCATGCCGAGGATCAAAAGGAGTTGTAAGTTATGGCCCGCATTGTCGTCGACCCTGTAACTCGCCTTGAAGGCCACCTGCGCATTGAGGCGGTGGTGGAAAATGGCATGATCACCGATGCCTTCAGTTCCGGCACCATGGTTCGCGGCCTGGAGAAGATCCTCATAGGGCGGGACCCGCGCGACGCCTGGGCCATTACCGAGCGCGTTTGCGGTGTCTGTACGACCATCCACGCACTGGCGAGCGTGCGCGCCGTCGAGGATGCACTGGGCATCGCGGTTCCGCCCACAGCCGAACTCATTCGCAACATCATGCAGACGACGCAGTACGTTCAGGACCATGTCGTGCATTTCTATCACCTGCATGCTCTGGACTGGGTGGACGTCGTTAACGCGCTCAAAGCCGATCCGAAGAAAGCGGCTGAACTCGCCCAGTCGTTTTCGAAGTACGACAGGAACACCGCAGCCTGCTTCTCCGAGGTGCAGGACAAAATCAAGGCCTTCGCCGCGAGCGGCTTGGGCATCTTCGCGAACGGTTATTGGGGACACCCTGCGTACAGGCTGCCTCCGGAGGTGAATCTCATCGGCGTGGCCCACTACCTGGATGCCCTGGAGTGGCAGAAGGAAGTTGTGAAAATCCACGCTGTGTTCGGCGGCAAGAACCCTCACCCGAACTACCTGGTCGGCGGCGTCCCCTGTTCGATCAATACGAACGAAGTGGCTGCGATCAACACGGAACGGCTGAACCTCGTCTCGCGCCTCATCAGCCAGGCGGACGAGTTTGTCAACGAAGTTTACATCCCCGACCTGCTCGCCGTGGCCTCCTTCTACAAGGACTGGACCAGGTACGGCGGAGGTCTGAGCAACTATCTCTCCTATGGCGATTTTCCATCCAACGGATACGGACAGCCCGGGGCGTTCAAGTACGCACGGGGCGCGGTGCTGAACCGCGACCTCTCGCACGTCTATCCGGTGAACCCGAGGGACCAGCAGGAGATCAAGGAGTATATCGCTCACTCCTGGTACACCTACGAGGGCGGCAACGAGCAGGGCCTGCATCCCTGGGCGGGCGAGACCCAGATCAGGTACGCCGGGCCCCGGCCTCCGTTCGAGACCCTGGAGGGATATGAGAAGTACTCCTTCCTGAAGACACCGCGCTGGAAAGAGAACGCGATGGAAGTCGGCCCCCTGTCTCGCCTCATCGTCTCCTATGCGGCCGGCCATCAGGATGTGAAGGAAGTGGTGGGCGCAACCCTGGGCAAGCTCGGGGCGCCCGTCGACGCGCTCTTCAGCACGCTGGGGCGCACGGCGGCTCGCGGCATTGATGCGGCGCTTGCCATGGGCTGGCTGAAGGAGTTCTTCGGCGAGCTGATGGACCGCGTGAAGATCAACGAAGTCTCCACCTTCAACAACGAACGCTGGGACCCGAAAACGTGGCCCGACGATGCCGAGGGCGTCGGGCTGGTGGAGGCGCCGCGCGGCTCGCTGGCTCACTGGATCAGGATCCACAAAGGCGCCATTGAGAATTACCAGCTCGTGGTTCCAACCACATGGAACGGATCGCCGCGCGATGCCAGGCAGCAGCGCTCTTCTTTTGAAGCATCGTTGATTGGCACGCCGGTCGCGAATCTGGAGCAGCCGGTCGAGATCCTTCGCACCATCCACTCCTTCGACCCGTGCCTGGCCTGCGCCGTGCACCTGTATGACCCCCAGGGCAGACACCTCAACCAAATCTCTTTCGAGTGATCCGATGAGTGCTCAAGGTTTGCACGTAGACAATGTCTCTGGAACAAGCGGATCGGCCCCCGTCGAATACCGCCGTATCTACGTCTGGGAGTTACCGGTACGCGTCTACCACTGGATCAATGCAGTCTCCCTGGTGCTGCTCTGCGTCACCGGCTACCTGATCGGTGCGCCTCTGCGCGCCTTCTACGCCAGCGAAGCCTATCAGCAGTACTGGTTCGGCTGGATCCGCTTTATCCACTTTGCCTCCGCGTTCGTGTACACCTTTAACTTCGCAGCCCGCATTTACTGGGGATTCGTCGGAAACAAATACGCCAGATGGAATAACTTCTTCCCGCTAACCCGGAAGCAGCGCCAGGAAATCGCTGATGTAATTAAAGTCGATGTGCTGCAGACAAAAATGCATGGCGAGATATCGACCGGCCACAACTCTCTGGCGGCGTTCATCTACTTCCTCACGTTTCTGGCCTTTGTGGCGCAGTGCATCACCGGCTTTGCTCTTTACTCCAGCATGAGCACCTCGCTGTTACCGCGCATGTTTCACTGGATTGTGCCATTGATGGGCGGAGAGATGGCGGTGCGTTTCTGGCACCACCTGTTCCTCTGGTTCTTCGTCACGTTCATCGTCGTTCACATATACCTGTCCTTCTATCACGACTATATTGAAGGCCGCGGTACGATCTCCTCCATCGTCGGGGGCTGGAAGTTCGATCGCGTCAAGGCTCCGCCGGCGGGCGATGACCGTCCGGCTTGAAGATTCTGACGGCCCTTCACTCGAGGGCTGGCGCGGAGGAGTCCATCGGAGTCCCCGGGGAGTAAAAAGCCCCGGGGCTCATCTCGTCCAACCAGGGTTACAGTCGACAAAACGAATGCCTCCCGCGAACACGCTCATCCTCGGTCTCGGTAACATCATCCTGGGCGATGAGGGCGTCGGCGTGCACGTCGTGCGCGCGATAGAAAAGCATCCGATGCCCACTGGCGTCGAGTGCATAGACGGGGGAACCGGTGGGTTCGTGCTGCTTGAGCCGCTGCAAAACGCCAAACGCATCGTTTTGATCGACGCGTGCGTCGACGGCCAGCGGGTCGGCACCGTCACACGCACCACACCACGTTTCTCCCGGGATTACCCTCCCACGCTGACCGCCCATGA
>DATJNE010000133.1:0-3946 GCA_035508305.1 Acidobacteriaceae bacterium
GCCAAGCTGCGCAACATCCGCACCGGCGCCATGTTCGTCGAGCGCTTCCGCTCACCCGACCCCATCGAGCGCGTCGTGGTCGACGAAATCCCCATGGACTTCCTCTACAACGACGGCGACGACTACTACTTCATGAACACGGAGAACTACGAGCAGACCCACCTCAAGCGCGACACGCTGGGCGACGCGGTCGAGTACCTCACCGCCAACCTGCAGATCAAGGTTTCCTTCCATGACGGCGTGCCGGTCGGCATCGAACTGCCCCAGACGGTCGAGCTGACGGTGATCGAAACCGAGCCCGGTCTCAAATCCGCCACGGCCTCCTCGGTCACCAAGCCCGCGAAGACCGAAACCGGCCTTGTGGTGCAGGTCCCGCCCTTCATCAACGAAGGCGAGAGGATCCGCGTCGATACCGCCGAAGGCGCCTATCTCAGCCGGGCCTGATTGCTCAATCCCCGCGACGGCGCGGTTCAGGCTGCGCCGCTTTCATTTCCACAGCGCGATCACCGTGATCTGCCCGTCCACCGTCTTGTCCGCCGTTGCAAAATAGTGCACCCGCGCGTGCCGCCCCTCCAGATCCCGGCACGGCTGGATCGGCTCCTGTGGCGTAAAGTCCAGCGCCCGGTAATCGATCGACGACGCATCATTGTTGTAGACGGTCACGCTTTTCTTCTCTCCGACAACGCGCAATTCCACCGCTCCGGGCCAGGTGCAGTGCACCTCGCGAATCGTTCCCTCCACCCACAGGTCCGGGCCGTGCGGCGTCTCCGTCGGATGCTTCGGCTTCGTCGGCAGCACTATCTGTCCCGCCTGGCCGGCTGTCCCGCCAATCCCGGCTCCGCTGCCCGCTCCGGCCTGTGTCGATGCCGCCACCTGCGCCTCCGCCACCAACTGGCGCTGCTTCTCCTGTTCCGCCTGCGCCTTGAGCTGCTCCACCTGGCGCAGCATGCGCTCCACCACATCCACTTCCAGAGGAGTCCGGGTCAGCGTCTTCGCCGCGCTCAGCACCTGCGCCGCCGTATCGAATTTCCCTTGTTCCATCAGGATGTGCACCGTGTTCAGCCGGTAATGCAGGTTTCCTGGATCCAAGGCGATCGCCTGCAGCTCCAGCATGTGCGCCTGGTCAAGCTTGTCGTGCTGGTACGCAAGCAGCGCCGCCAGCGCATCGTACGCCGGCGCAAAGCGCGGATTCAGCCGGATGGCCGCGCGCAAGTGGCTCTCCGCCTCGGCATCGCTCTCCCCCGCCATCACCGCGAGAGCGCCGGTGAAGTACTGCGCCACAGCACTCTCCGGATCGAGCGCCGCCGCCTCCGCATACCATTTCCTGGCCTCCGCATGACGCCCTGCCGCATACTCGGTCCTCCCCATCGCCTCATGCGCCTGGGCGCTGTTGGGATCCGCTTCGAGCGCCGCTTTCGCCAGGGCCCGCGCGTCGTCGGGGCGCGACATATAAGCGAGAAAATCCGCGCGGATCGCATCTTCCTGAGCCACGGTCAGCGGCGTCACGGCGAAGTCACCTTCGTTCAGCTTCAGTTCGGCCGTCGACTTCTGAAAGTAGGTGTATCGCCCCGCGCGCACGTAATCCTGGAGTTGCGCCTCCAGCTGCTGCAGGTCGCCGAAAGCCTGCTCCGCGGCCGTCACCGGATCCACCCCTTTGCTGATGGCGATCAGGTATCGCCCGATCCGGTTCGCATGGTCCCTGAAATCGGCAACCTCCAGGTCGTGCGTCAGCGCCCACGACTCGGCATAGAACGTCGATCCCTTCTGTTCCTCGTGATAGTAGGGCGACGTGGCATCGACCCGGAACAAAACCGGCAGTGGGATCATCGGGTTGTGCTGCAGATACTGCAGGTCGTTCGTGCTCGGCTCCCCAAGCAGCACCTCTTTGTCGCGCACATCGGTGTTTTCGAAGAACTCCGCCAGCCCTTCGTTCAACCACAGCGGCATCCACTCCGCCGCGTCCCCCTCCATCAGGTGCGTGTACTCGTGGTACACGAACGAATACGGATGCTCGCCCTCCACGTCGAGCCGGACCAGGATGTAGTTCCTGTCCGTCGCGCGCGAGAACAGCCCGCCCAGATCCACCTGCCCCCTGGCCAGATACGCGGCCGGCTCCAGAGCCTGCATGTCTTTGCGATCCTTCACCGCAATCACTACGATCGGACTCGCCGGATCGAGATTCCCCCCCGGCAGCGTGCTCTGGAACACCCAGCGCATCCGCTCGAACTGGCCTGCCACATGCCGGCCGCGCCCCTCCCCCGCGTTCGTGACCACGGTGAAATGGGGGCTGCGCACTTCGATCCACCCGGAGCCGTTATCGCGCGCCCAGGCGCTCGACGTCGCCAGCAAACCCAGCCAGAGTATCCTTCGCAGCATCATTGGCGACGGAATCCTACCACGCTTCCCGAGCCGGCAACAGAGTCCGTTCGACGCCGCAATAACCGCGCCATCCTGGGCTCGCCGCGTCTCCCCGGCGTGATACAGTGCGCCCATGGCCGCTCAGGAAGGACTGCATCGCATCCGCGTCGTCGGCAATGCCATCCTCGCCCTCGGCCTGCTTCTCGTTGCCGGCGCGGTCATCGGCTACGTCATCGCCGGGCTGCTGCACGCGCCGTCTTGGGTCACGGGCTTTGCTCCCTTCGGCATTGCCCTCTCCATGCTCGGCGCCGGCATCCTGCTCACCGCGTGGATTATCGAAGGCTTCACCCTGCCGCCGCGTCCGCCCCGAGGCTGACCGATCCTCCCCGCTGCGTCCGATAAACTAGCAGCAGAACGTTCCGATGACTCTCCTCAAAGCGGTGCGCGGCACCCGCGATCTGCTGCCGCCAGAAACCGAACTTTGGAACCGCGTCGAAGCCACCGCCCGCCGCGTCTTCGCCCGCTACAACTTCGGCGAAATTCGCACTCCCCTCTTCGAAGACACCGCACTCTTCGCGCGCGGCGTCGGCGAAGAAACCGACATCGTCTCCAAAGAGATGTACACGTGGGAAGATCGCGCGCGCGCGCAATCGGAAAAATCCCAGTCCCTCACCCTCCGCCCCGAAAACACCGCCGGCGTCGTCCGGGCCTACATCGAGCACAAGCTTGGCGAGTCCGGACTCCTGCAGAAGCTCTACTACATCGGCCCGCAGTTCCGCCGCGAACGCCCGCAGAAAGGCCGCTACCGGCAGTTCTGGCAGATTGGGGCAGAGGTGATTGGCCCTCCCTCAGCCGGCTCCGAGTCGCCGTTACGCGACGCCGAAGTCCTCGAAATGCTGGCCAGCTTCCTCGACGAGCTGGGCATCACTGGCTGGACCCTGGTCCTCAACTCCGTCGGCTCCTCCTCCGACCGACCCAAATATGTCGCCGCTCTCCGCGAAGCGCTCGCCCCCGTCAGGGACCAGATGTCCCCCGACAACCAGCGCCGCGCCGAAACCAATCCCCTGCGCGTCCTCGACTCCAAGGACCCCGCCGACGAAGCCATCATCGCCACCCTGCCCAAAATCGCCGACTACCTCGACGACGCATCGAAGGCTCACTTCGCAGCCGTCTGCGCCGCGCTCGACGCCTGCGGCGTGAAGTATGAAATCAACCCGCGCCTCGTGCGCGGCCTCGACTACTACACCCGCACCACCTTCGAGTTCACCCACGGCGGACTCGGCGCCCAGAACGCCCTGCTCGGCGGCGGCCGCTACGACGGCCTGTCGGAGATGCTGGGTGGACCGAAGGCGCCGGGCATTGGGTTCGCGATGGGGCTCGACCGCCTGATCCTCACGCTGCAGACCCTGGCCGAAGCCAGCCCTGAGAAACCCGCGCCCGCTTTAGCCGACGCCTTCCTCGCCCCCCTCGGCGAGAACCTCAACGCACCCGCCCTCGCGCTCGCCCGCGAACTCCGCCGCGCAGGCCTCCGCATCGACCTCGGCGACGGGTCCTTTCGCCTCAAGAAGTCTTTCGAAATCGGAAACAA